>JBDUCF010000413.1:0-2910 GCA_040003545.1 Pyrinomonadaceae bacterium
TGCAAGTCATGAAACAAAAGTGATCCTGACAAAACCAGCACGTCAACGAAGCGGTTCTTAATCACGTAAGCCAGTAGCCGCCGCATGCCTGCCGGAATCAGCGCCCCGGAGCCCGCGACCATTATTGTTGTGTTATCACCCAGCATATCCAGCCAGATGCGATGCGCCTCGGCGAGCTGGCGGCCGCCAAAGCCGGTGCCTTCCATCTTTTCCAGCAATCCAGCAACTGAACGATCGCGATCGACCTGCACCGGACGCGTCGGCATCGTCAGGTACTTGGTTGGTTTGGGTTTCCGTTGAGTCACCATAAGCTCGTCTCAACCTCTTTCTGTAATCAACTATGATTCAATTCAAGTGCGGCTATCCGCTTTCCGATAACGAATAAATATTGACCCGAAAGGTTCAACTGGAAATGCAACGTCTGCGTCTCTTAGCTACGTCTCCGATCGCCGGCTCCGTTGACGGCAACGTAGGTATAAGCATCAAAGCGCGACTCGTAATAGTTAACCAACTCAGCACCCTCCGCTTCAGTCAACTCTCCGTCTTTAATCCGCTGCGCAACCTGTCGCCTGAAACCGTCGTGCAACAAACCGCGTTCATAACGGGCGCGGCCCGCCGCCTCGCCCACTGTCGTACCGCGTATCACCTTCTTGATCAGATAGCCTTCCTGATCGATGTGAATGTGCGCCTCGTTAGGCGCGCCAAAGAGGTTATGACTGTTCCCCATAACTTCCTGGTATGCTCCGACCAGCAGGAAGGCAAGATAGTAAGGCTCGCCTACCACGAGCTTGTGCAACTCCAGCACCTGCTTCACGTCGTGCAGATCGACAAATTTATCGACGATGCCGTCCGAGTCGCAGGTAATATCGCAAAGTGTAGCGTATTCGGTGGGGGGCTTGTTCAGGCTCTGTATAGGGACTATGGGAAACAACTGATCGAGGGCCCAGTGATCCGGCAGCGAACGAAACACCGAAAAATTGGTGAGGTACTTAGCGCAGAGCAAACGCCGTAGCTCGCCAAATTCTTCCGAGACATATTTAGCCAGCTGCGCATGCTTGTCCGCTCGCTCGCAAATGTCCCAGAAGAGGACCTCGCCCTTGGCGCGATCCTCGAGAGAGATCAGGCCGAGGTTGAACATCGTGAACAGCTCTTCGCGATGTTCGAGCGCGTCGTGGTAATACTCGCGGTAATTCTTGACCGTGATCGATTCGCGCAGCTCGCCCAGCTCAGTCACGACCTGCGGATCGTCTTCATCGATCTCAATCGGCGTAATGTCCTCAACTACGGTCTCGATTTCGTCGAGCACGTTGGTCACCAGCATTGCATGATAGGCCGACAAGAAACGGCCCGACTCCTGAATGATGGTGGGATGGGGGACGTTTTCATCATCGCAGACCTGCTTGATCGTATAGATCACGTCGTTGGCAAATTCCTGCGCCGAATAATTCGCTGACGAATCAAACGCCGTCTTCGATCCGTCATAGTCCACCGCCATGCCCCCGCCGACGTCCAAAAGCTCGATCGGCACTTTCATCTGGTGAACTTTTGCGTAGACGCGCGCGGCTTCCTTCATCGCGTTCTTGATGCGTTTGATGTCGGTCAACTGCGAACCGATGTGGAAATGGAGCAGGCGCAGCATGTCGATGCGATCGGCCTCACGCAGCCGGTTGATGACTTCCAATAGTTCGGTCGTGGTCAAACCAAACTTGGCTGCTTCGCCCCCGGATTTTTCCCAGCGACCGGAGCCCTTGGAATATAGCTTGACGCGCATTCCAATAATGGGCACTTCGCCTTCCTCGCGGCCGGCGATGCGCAGCACATGGTCAAGCTCGCTCAGCTTCTCAATGACTACTACCACTCGCTTTCCCGCCCGCGCGCCGGCGAAAGCCAGTTGAATAAACTCTTCGTCCTTGAAGCCGTTCAAAACCAGCAGGCTGTCCGGCGTTTGCTCTAATGCCAGCGCGGCATAAAGTTCCGCTTTCGATCCGGCCTCGAGCCCAAAGTCATAACGCGATCCCTCCCGCAGGTATTCCTCGACCACGGGACGTTGCTGGTTTACCTTCATCGGATAGACGCACATGTGCGCGCCCTGGTAATCGTATTCGCGTATGGATTTGCTGAAGGCGCGCTGAAGCTTGCGCACCTGGGCGGCAACCAGCTGCGGAAATCGCAGCAGCACCGGGGCGTTGATTCCCCGACGGGCCAGGTCGTCGATAATCTCCTTCAGATCAGCCGAACGGGGATCGCCCTCCGAGGGATGGACGATTAAGTTACCCTTGCGATTGACGTCGAAGTAGCCAGCGCCCCAGTTCTCAATGCCATAAGTTTCCAGTGTTTGTTCGATGGCCGTGGTCAATTAGTGCTCTCCTGCCTTCAGCGCTGCTGCCTTTAGTGCAATTTTCCAGAAAAGCGCGTACCACCGGCAATCGAAGCCGGGCTACTCAATCAAGTGACAGAGTGGAAATTCACGGATTGGAACGCTATCCGCGCAATTTAACAGAAAATCGGAGGTCGGTCTATAACTATTTTTGCCCTAAATGTCGTCGTCGGATAACACTTAAGTCTGCGGCGTGCAAAGACTTAGTTGCCACGGCGCCACCGTGAAGAGCATGGCTGGGAGAGTCTGGCGCAGCAAAAACCTTGACACCATCGCGCGCCTCAATATAATGCAAAGCTTTTTGATGCGCCGCGCCTTATGACGCTCGTCGCGTTTCGTCGATCAGCCGGGTTTTCCAATTACTTCGCACCAAAAGCCACGTCGGGGCGAAGAGCACCCCTAACACTCCCTTTTCCAGTCAGGAGATCAAATGAACCCTAAAACTGTGTTGAAGTATGCCTCCGAGCAAGGAGCGAAATTCGTTTCTGTTCGCTTTACGGATTTGCCAGGCTCCTGGCAGCATCTGACATTTC
>JBDUCF010000414.1:0-2891 GCA_040003545.1 Pyrinomonadaceae bacterium
GCACGCGGCGGTGACCGGCGCGCTGAAGTTGAAGACTACAACGGCATCGGCTTCGTTGCGCCCGGGCTCGCCTTTGCACTTTCGCTGTTCCTGCTGAGCTTGTTGGGTATGCCTCTGACCGCAGGCTTCATGGGAAAGATCGCAGTGTTTCGCGCGGCGGTGAATCAGGGCTATGTGGGTCTGGTGATTATTGGTGTGCTCAATACGGCTGTTTCGGCCTACTACTATCTGCGACTGATAATTGTCATGTTCTTTCGCGATCGCCTGACTCCCTGGAGTGCACCCCCTATTCCCGCAAGCCTGGCAGTGGCCCTGATCGTTGCTGTCGTCGGTGTTTTGTACCTGGGTATTTTCCCGAGCCGCGTGCTTAACGCTCTGCAAACCAAAGCCGCTATCTCGGCTTCATCTGTTTCAGTGCGCTGATCAAGAAGCCGGACAAGTGATCGCCTATGCCCTCGCCAGCCGTAGCTACTTCGACCGGACAACTGGCGGAAGAGATCAAGGCTGAACTCCGCGACGCCTGGATTCCAACCATTTACCGCGAACGCATACAGAAGTCGCGAACTCGCTCCTACCAATTGGGCGTCCCCGCCAAAAACTCCAGCGCTGAAATTCAGCACACATTGCTGGGCGTCGAGTTAAAGCTGGGCCGGCGCCGAATGCTTTGCCCCGATCTGGCGACGGCGCGCTACCTGGCTGTGTTTGCGCGGGCCGGTTGCAGCGCGGTGGCGATTCCGTATGACATCACTCAGATTTCGCATATTGCGGACGAGCTGGAATCATCCTGGCATCGCATGTTGCTGATGATCGAGAAGCTGGCCGCCAATCGCCCCGCGGCGTTTCGCGCCCACCTGCGGCGCCGGTTGATTTCACAAGTTCGTGATGAGATAGTGTTGGCCGGCGCCGGAACACCTTCGCCGCTGTTCAATCAGAACACGAAACAGCGGCGCGCGTGATAGAATAGAGTCAGCATTGACGATGACACAGGAACTTCAGGAGATTCAACCGGACGAAATGCAGAACCTCGACGCGGCGGAGAACCCTCCCTTCCCTTTCAACCAGCGTAATTTTTGTCGCTTCGAATCGATCGAGAAACAGATCGAAGAGGCACGGGTCCTGGTAGTCGATGACCTGTTGCGGGACGAAGCTGATTTGTCAGACGTCGCGCGCAGGGATTGGGGCGCGCAAGTGGCTGCGCATCTGAATCGCGAACGTCAGATTGCTTCCCTGGCGCTGCAAAATATCGTCAGCAATGTTGGCCGGCTGGTCCGGATTCCCCATACCCGCATCGCCCACTTGACCGCGCTGCGGCAGGCCGTCGAAGAATTTCGCCCGGACGCAATCGTGCTGAGCGGCACGCTCCGCGACTTTGATTATTACAATCCGGCAATCCTGGAGGGCTTCACCGAGTTCATTCGCGAGAGCCCCATCCCGACCCTTGGCATCTGCGGTGGGCATCAGCTAATCGGCCTCAGTTTTGGCGCCCACGTGGTCACGCTCAGCAATCAGGAACAGCACGAACAGCGCGACAACCGCCAGATTGAATATCAATACCGTTTTATTCGTATCACAGCGGCGGAGGATCCAATCTTTGGCGGCATAAACGAGCCCCGCTCGGGCCTGTGGCAGGATTACACGAAGGAAGGCCGCATCCTGCGCGTCTGGCAAAACCACGGCCTGCAACTCGATCGCGTTCCTGAAGGCTTCGAGCTGCTGGCCACTTCATACCTCTGCCGTAATCAAATGATGGTCAAGCGGGACGAAGGCCAATTGATCTACACGGTGCAGTTTCATCTGGAAAAGTCTTTTGAAGACTGGCACCGCAACCGCACGCGCTGGGAGCATCAAAACGAATCCCGCGACGGACGAATACTTTTTGAGAACTTCCTGCTGGAGGCGCTCGCATTCGGTAAAGCTAGCTAACGACTCGCTCGGCTGGTAACAACCATCCACTAATCCACACTGAATTGACGAACGCAGTTTAGTGTTGCTTAGTATGATTTAGTGGATCGTTTAATAGTTCTTCGAATAGGACTACCCGGCAACACGCATTGTACAAGTTCGCCGGGTTTCGCTTTCAATGCCTGAGCGGCTGAAGCATTCCGCGCCACAATCTCCAGGAAACCAGCGCTGCCCCAAATCGCGAATAACTCATCTGACCCATCAGATTCGTCGGCGAAGAAGTGCCGAAATGAAGTGATTTCTTCTCCCTTGATAATTAGCCGCACGCCTCGAGCTATCGCCTCGTCTGTGACATGCGCGCGCGTGAGGTTCGTCACGCAGTTACCAAAGCGATCGATGTGAATGATGCGCGCCCGCATGGCGCCCTTTGCCAAACAGCTCGGCGCCAGTGATTCCAGTCGAGCGTAATCGGTAATCTCTTCACCAAACTCTGCGGGCTCAATTCCCGTCCCCAGGGCTGCCGCCACCGGCGCGAACACATCACGGCCATGAAACGTCGCGCTCAATGGCTGGCGGAAATATTGCTCGTTCTGAATATGAATGACGCTTGCCTGGCCTTCGCGCTCGAGCACATAACTTAATAAGCCATTGTCCGGTCCGACAAAGAACTGGCCCGCACAGGAAGTCAGGATGGGCCGGCGTGCCGATCCCACTCCAGGATCGACTACAGCCACGTGTATCGTTTGGGAAGGAAACTCTTTGTAGGCAGCCAGCAGAGTGAAAGCTGCCGCGGGGACATCCTGCGGCGGAATCTCGTGCGTTAGGTCGACAATCTGCGCCTTGGGATTTATCGAGAGGATGACGCCCTTCATTGCGCCGACGAAGTAGTCGGCGGTGCCAAAGTCCGTCAATAGTGTAATCAGCGCTCGAGGCACAGGTCGATTGCCAGTTAATGAAAACAAGAACGCGGGAGCAAAGTCAGTTTAGCA
>JBDUCF010000415.1:0-2886 GCA_040003545.1 Pyrinomonadaceae bacterium
CCGGTCACTCCGCGCAGCGACACGGATTGTGCGGAGGTCATAGCGGGAACGCACTTGGTCTTCGCTTGATGTGATTTTCTTTTCCACGCAGGTTTGTTGGCAAATATCCATATCTATGAGTGCACTGCGACCCGTGGCATCTCGCGACCATCGCCGCCTTCGGCCGGCGTTAACACGCGCAAAGGGTCGGGCCATTCGACTGAAGGAACGGAATCGGGCCCGTAGCGTCCATCGCGGCCCTTTGCTTTTTCCTTCAACGCTTTCAAAACTTTCTCGGGAGTGATTGGAACTTCATCAATGCGCACGCCCACTGCGTCGTAAACGGCATTCGCGACCGCAGGTGGCACCGGGAGCAGTGGTCCCTGGCCCACTTCCTTTGCGCCGTAGGGTCCGTTGGGATCTGGATCTTCGATCAGATAAGTCTTGACGTCGCACATCTCCATCGTTGTCGGGCTCTTGTACTCGAGCATCGAAGGAAACTTGTGCACCACATTGCGATTGGCGCGATAGGCCATCTCCTCCATCAGGATTTCGCCCAGGCCCATGTACACGCTGCCTTCGACCTGGCCAAGCACCAGCACCGGGTTAATTGACTTGCCGATGTCGTGCGCGATCCACACTCGCTCGACAACAACAATGCCCGTCGATGGATCGACATCGACCTCAGCCACCGCCGCCGAATAGCTGTACGCCGGCGAGGGACCAACCCCTGCGCCTTTGAATTTTCCCGGAGAGCGCGGTGGGGAATAGGAGCCAACTGTTCCGATGGTTCCGAACTTCGATTCGGCAAGCACGACAGCTTCAGCAAAAGATACACCGACTTCCGGATTCTCGACGTCGAACACGCGGCGCTCTGCCAACGAAACATTCTCAATCGGAACGCCCAGCTTTTCCGCCACTGCCATCACCAACAGCTCGCGCGCGCGTTCGGCTGCCTGGATAGCGGCGTTGCCGGTCATCAAAGTCACACGACTGGAGTAACTACCCAGATCAACGGGCGTCAGGTCGGTATCCGCGGTTACCACGCGAATGTCAAAGGGATCGATCCCGAGCACTTCCGCGACGATGTACGCGAGAATCGAATCCGATCCCTGGCCAATGTCTATCGAGCCGCACATCACGCAAACGCCGCCCTGACGATCGAGCCGCAACTGGACGCCGGACTGGGGCATGTTATTCCAGTAGATCGGTAGTCCCGCGCCGCAGATATATGAGCTGCAGGCGAATCCAATTCCCTTGCCGTATGGCAGTGCGCGCTTATTCTGATCCCAACTCGAAAACTTGTTTTTCCACCCAGAACCCGCAACGACTTTGTCGATGCACTTACCCAGGCCCATGCTGCCGATGCGCAGGTAATTTGCGGTGATTGAGTTTGCCTTAGCCAGATGTGTCCGGCGCATCTCTGCCGGATCGAGCTTTAGTTCTTCGGCAATCTTATCCAGCTGCACCTCCAGGGCGTAGCGTGGTTGCGGCGTTCCATGCCCGCGTTTTGGTCCACATGGCGGCTTGTTCGTAAAAGCGCGCAGGCCCTGAAACTTGTAACGAGGCACTTCATAGGTAACCGTTTGCAGCGCGCCGGTGTAGAAAGTGCTGGCCACGCCATAGCTGCCGTAGGCGCCACCGTCAAGAAACGACTGAAAATGCATGGCCGTGATTGCGCCGTCTTTTTTGACCCCGGTTTTCACCCGCATCAGTACCGGGTGGCGGCCACGATGACAATAGAAAACTTCTTCGCGCGTCAAAGTGTTCTTCACCGGCCGGCCCGTGATCATGGAAAGCTTGCAGACTACGACTTCGTGATTGAAGGGATCGCTCTTGCCGCCAAAGCCGCCACCATTCGGCGTGGCAATTACGCGGATGTGACTGGCCGGTATTTCCAAAACCTTCGTCAGGGCCCGATGAACGTAATGCGGTGTCTGCGTCGAGCTCCAAAGTGTCAGCTTGTTATCCGGATCGAAGTAGGCAACCGCGGCGTGCTGTTCCATCGGTAGGTGCGTGTTGCCTTCGTAGAAGAAAGTGTCCTCGCGAACCAGGTCCGCGTCGGCGAACCCTTCCTCCACGTCACCAAATTCGAGAGAAACCTTTTTATGAATATTGCCGCCGTCGCCGTATTCATGAATGCGCGGCTCGTCGATCATCACCGCTTCTTCAATTGAAGAGATTGTGTTCAACCGCTCGTATTCGACTTCGATGAGGTTCATCGCGTCGAACGCTACATCTTCATCGATCGCCGCGACCGCGGCTACCGGATCGCCGATGAAGCGAACCTTATCGATGCAGAGAGCGTGTTCGTCCTGACTGACGGGAAGAATGCCGTAGGGAATGGGCAGGTCTTTACCGGTTATTATGGCGATGACGCCGGGCAACGCTATGGCTTTCGAAACATCGATACTCTTGATGAGGGCATGTGGTTCATGGCTGCGCAGGATTTTGCAGGCCAGCATGCGCGGCAAAGAGATGTCGTCGGCGAACTTCGTCTGGCCGGTGCACTTCGCCCGCGCATCGACTTTGCGAAAGGGCTTGCCGACTACGTTCAAAGGCTTCCCGTTTTTGCTTCCGTTCTTAGCCATAACACATCAGGAAATCAGCCACAGATAAACACAGATGGACACGGATTCAAACCAAAACAAGATCAGCGATAAACATTAACCGACGCGGATTCAGACAAAACAACGCAGACCTAGCTTCGGAATCGGTTGAATCTGTCTGTGCAAATCCGTGTTCATCTGTGGCCGATTCATTCGTATCCGTAAATGCTTTCCCGCGGCAGTTCCATCTCCTCGCCACGCATGCGAGCTGCTGCCAATTCAACGGCCTCGTAGATCTTAATGTAGCCGGTGCAGCGGCAGAGGTTCCCGGACAATGCTTCTTTGATCTCATCACGGC
>JBDUCF010000416.1:0-2883 GCA_040003545.1 Pyrinomonadaceae bacterium
CGCTGGTTTTTCGCGGCTCTGCCGCCCGTTGTGTGGACGGCCTGGGCCTTCCGTATTGCGTTTGTTTGAAATGAGGCTATGCCATTCCTTGCTAGGCGCAATTTCGCGCTGACAATTCTGTGGTAACCCGGAACGATTGGATCTGATTAGCATCAACGTGAAATGAGCGAGGTTAAGGTACAACTGAAAGATGGTGCTGCGGCGCAGCTGTCCGGTCCGGTGACCGTGGCAGAGGCACTGAAACGCCTTGACCGGGATTTGGCCAAGCAAGCGCTTGCCGCGCGGGTAAACGGACGCGAGGTGGATCTCGCCTTCACTTTGGACGAGCAGAATGGGACGCCCATGGAGATTGAGCCGGTGTTACCGGCAACCCGCGATGGTCTCGACGTGCTGCGGCATTCCACCGCGCATCTTCTTGCTGCCGCGGTTTTGGATCTTTTCCCGGGCTCGAAGCTTGGTATCGGTCCGGCGCTCCTTGACGATCCACGATACGGATTTTTCTACGACGTGATTACTCCGACCGCTTTAACGGACGCCGATTTGTCCGTGATTGAGAAGCGTATGCGCCAGATTGCCAGCCGCAATCTTTCCTACCGGCGCGAAGAGATAGCCAAGACTGAAGCGATTAGGCTTTTTCAGGAGCGTGAAGAGCCGCTGAAGTGTCAACTGATCGCCGATAAGGGCGGCGACACGGTCAGCGTTTATTACATCGATGGCTCGCCCTTCATAGATTTTTGTCTCGGGCCTCATGTGCCGAACACGAACAAGCTGCGCGCCTTCAAGTTGCTGTCGCTCGCCGGCGCCTACTGGATGGGCGATGCTTCGCAGCCGCAAATGCAACGCATCTATGGAACGGCGTTCTTCAGCCAGGAAGAGCTGGACGCGTGGCTGAAGCAGCGTGAAGAAGCCGAGAAGCGGGACCACCGGCGTTTAGGCAAGGAGCTCGATCTCTTTTCTATTCAGGAAGCATACGGGCAGGGATTGATCTTTTGGCATCCCAGGGGCGCAGCCGTTCGCCGGCAGATGGAAGTGTACTTGAGCGAAGAGTTGATGAGGCGCAACTACAGCATGGTGTACACGCCCCACATCGCAAAAAGAGAACTTTGGCAGGTAAGCGGGCACGAGCAGGCCTACGGCGACTCGATGTTTGCCCCGACGACGCTGGAGGAAACAGAGTTTCGTCTGAAGCCGATGAATTGCCCGATGCATATCGCCATCTACAAATCGCAGCAGCGATCGTATCGAGATCTGCCGCAGCGATACGGAGAGATGGGGACTGTCTATCGCGCCGAGCTTTCCGGCACCCTGCATGGCCTGATGCGCGTGCGCGGATTTACTGTTGACGATGCGCACCTGTTCTGCACCCCCGAACAGATTCGCACCGAGATCGACGACTGCGTTGATTTTGCCCAAAAGGTCCTGGGGACTTTTGGCTTCGGCAAAGACAAGATCAAGTTCGAGTTGTCGGTGAAGGGAAGCGACACGACAAAGAACTACCTGGGCTCTGAAGAAGACTGGGTCAAAGCGGAAGCGGCCCTCGCTGAGGGGCTTGATGCTCGCGGCATCAATTACCAGCGGATGGAGGGCGAGGCCGCCTTCTACGGGCCCAAGATTGATTTTAAGGTCGAGGACGCAATCGGTCGCCTTTGGCAGCTGGGAACCGTGCAGTGGGATTTCAATATGCCCGACCGTTTCGAGCTGGAGTTCATCGGCGAAGATAACAAACCGCACCGGCCGGTGATGGTCCATCGAGCGCTGTTTGGTTCGATCGAGCGTTTCTTCGGAGTATTGATCGAGCATTACGCCGGCGCGTTTCCAATGTGGCTGGCCCCGGTCCAGGTCGCGGTGTTGCCGATTACCGACCGTATCAACGAATACGCTGAGAAGATCGCAGGGCAGCTACGCGCCGCGCATCTCCGGGTCGAGGCAAACCTGCGCAGTGAAAAGATCGGCGCCAAGATCCGCGATGCGCAGATGCAAAAAGTCCCTTTCATGCTGGTGCTGGGCGACCGCGAAATGCAGGAAGACAAAGTCGCAGTCAGGGAAAGAACCAAAGGCGATATCGGCGCGATGTCGCTGGATGAATTCATGGAAATGGCGCGGCGGCTGGTGGAGACGCGCGCGCTAACTAACGGTTAGTTTCGAGTTTCAGGTTTCAAGTTTCAGTTGCGGAGTATTCGCCCGCACTTGAAACCTGAAACTTTGAACTTGAAACCTTTAACTCAGGAGGTGCAGCAATAGCTACAGGCTTTCGAGGACGCGGACGCCCCGATCATCGGCGCGCTCCCGTAATACGGATTAACGATCGAATTCGTGTGCCCCAGGTCCGAGTTATCGGCGACGATGGGGAACAACTTGGGGTAATGGACACGCGCGACGCCGTGCGCAAAGCACGCGAGGCGGGCTTGGATCTCGTCGAGGTCGCGGCTACGGCCGATCCGCCGGTTTGTCGCATCATCGACTTTGGCAAGTTTCAGTACGAGGCGAAAAAGAAGGCCAACGAGGCCAAGAAGAAGCAAGTCATAATCACGGTAAAGGAAGTTAAGTTTCGCCCGGGTACCGACGATCACGATTACAGCTACCGCATGAAGCACGCGCGCGAGTGGCTGACCGGCGGTGACAAAGTAAAAGCCACCATATGGTTTCGCGGACGCGAGATGACGCATCGTGAGCTGGGCGCGCGCATTCTGGAAAAGCTGGAAAAGGATTTGGCGGACGTGGGCGAAGTGGAAATGCGGCCACGTATGGAAGGGAACCAGATGTTCACCATCTTTGCGCCCAAGCGTCATAAGACGGCCAAGCAAGCGGCGCCGGCCACCCCGGCTCCGAGCCAGCCACCGACGCCCAGCCAGCCACCGGCGGCATAGGTTTTCGGTTTCACAT
>JBDUCF010000417.1:0-2883 GCA_040003545.1 Pyrinomonadaceae bacterium
TTAGCCAGGGCGCCTACCGAAGGAATGATGGCCGCCTCGCCCACTCCAATGACGGCTTCGCGTTTATCTTCATCATCGATCAGCGGGACCAGTTCGGGCATCTCAGCAGCTCCCGGCAATTTGTAATCGCCAAAGCCTGGATTGAGTTGAATGCCAAGCTTGGCATCCATCACCCGGCCTTCGGAAAGAACCATGCCCAGGGATTGAATCATCCCTCCATTAATCTGACTTTCCACCGCCAGGCGGTTAAGAGGCAGTCCCACGTCCTGAACCTGGACCATCTTGATGGCCCGCACCCGGCCGGTTTCGGTGTCGACTTCGACTTCGGCAAAGCAGGCACCGTGTACCCCGCTGGACTGAAGATCAGAACGCCATTCACCGCGGGCAGTAATTCCAGCCGACGGCAGCGCGGCCGCGGCCTGTTGCCACGAGACTGATTTTCCGCCTCCGTTCACACTCCCATTTGCAAAAGTGATTTCCTCCGGCTTGGCATTACCGAGCAGTGGTGCAATCTTTTCGGCCATCGCCATTCGAGCCTTGACGGCGGCATCCTTGACCGAGGGAGACAGGGAAGCAGAGGTCGTCGAACCACCTGATGCGTTGGCGCCGCCGAGTTTAGAGTTACCAATCTTCTCAACTATATCCTTCAGCTGTAGTCCAAACTCTTCTGCTACGATCGCTCTGGTGAACGTGCGCGTGCCCGTTCCCAGATCCTGCGTGCCAACGGCTACAACTACTGATCCATCCCGCGAAATAGTAACGTCCACTTTGCACTGGTCATTGCCGCCGCCACCCCAGGTCCCGACCGCGCAACCGATGCCTCGCTTTAATGGGCCGGCGACTGCGCCCGGCGTCTGGTTTCGTCTTTGCCAACCTATCTCCCGCGCGCCGCGATCGAGTTGCCGGTGATAGACGGTGTCCTTCAGATTTTTCTTACGAAATTCCAGCGGATCCATTCCGAGCTTGGCAGCCAGGTCATCCATCAGCGACTCCATTGCATAAGATGCTTGCGGATGGCCGGGGGCGCGCATCGCTCGGGACGCATCTTCATTCGTATGAATGGCTATTCGCTCACGATAAGAACTGCCGACGGTGTAGATATAAGGCTGGCCTGCTTGTGAGCCATCTCCAAGTCCACCTAACTGGTATTGCGTGGCGCGCAGCGCGACGAGCGTCCCATCCCGGTTGGCTCCGGCTTTGAATTTCTGCCAGGAACCGGAACGATTTCCCGCGAGCAGGAATTCATCGCGGCGATTCAACATTAGTTTGACCGGAGCCTGTGCCTGTTTAGCCAATCGACAGGCGAGCGCCCCTTCGATTCCGATTCCAAACTTCGAGCCGAAACCGCCGCCCATGTGATCCACAATTGCAGTCACCGCACTCTGCGGCAGACCGAGCTCTTTGGCGGCATCGCCGGGAATCGTAAACGTGCCCTGGGTGGAGGCGTAAACGATTGCCGTGTCGCCTCCACGGTAGTCGACCATGTGGCCATGAGTTTCAAGAGATGAATGATGGATAATCGGAGTGCGATACTCCGCTTCGATTGCTACATCCGCTTTGCTGAGCGCTTCCTCAGTCTTGGCCAGGTCACCACGTTTATCCTTCGGTTCAAGATTTCCTTCCGGATAAACTTTCGGCGCGTCGTCTCTCATCGCGTCGTCTGCTCGCACCACATGCGGTAATACTTCATACTCGACTTTGATAGCTCGAATTGCATCGGCAGCGATTTCGGCCGTATCAGCAGCGACTGCAGCTACCGGCTCACCGGCGAAGTTCACCACGGGGGCGGGAGCCGCTTTTGCCGTTCCTATGTCGGTTGGATTCTTTTTATCGGCTTCTGTGATCGCCTTGTTTGCGCCCTTGACCACCTGTTCGTCTGTGACACTCACAATGGCCCGGACTCCGGGAATCTGGCGAGCGGCGGTTGAATCAATCTTCAACACGCGCGCGTGTGCATGAGGCGAGCGAAGCACGCGTGCATAGAGCATGCCCGGTGCGCGTTTGTCGAAAGTATATTCCGCCATCCCTGACACTTTGATTGGTCCATCAACCCGCCTGAGGTGATGATTGAGCAAGGTGTGCTTATCGTTGGGTCCCCAGCCTGGACCACCGGTGTCATCGACTTCGATCTCCACCATCGTCTCGATGCCGTTAACTACTCTGGGAACCTTAACTTTCTTTTTCTTCTTAGCTGGTGCCTGTTGCATAAATGACTCCGTGACAAGTAACAAGTGACAAGTGACGAGAAAACGAGTTGCTTTCTTTCTTGTTACTCGTTACCCGTCACCTGTCACGTTCTTAGCGGCCGCCAGGGCAGCTTCAAAAATTCGCGGATATGTACCGCACCTGCAAAAGTTTCCTTTGCACGCGTCACGAACGTCTTGTGCGGTTGGGCTCGGATTCTTCTTAAGGTAGGCAGAAAGTGTCGTGACGAACCCCGGGGTGCAGAATCCGCACATCAGAGCGTCTTTATCCACGAAAGCGCTTTGGATCGGGTTCATCGCTCCAGGCGAACCGAGTCCCTCGACTGTGGTTATCTCTTTACCCGCGGCATCAATGGCCAGGACCAGGCAAGAGTAGACTGGCTTGCCGTCTAACAAGACTGTGCAGGCGCCGCAGGTTCCTACGTCGCAGACAAGCTTTGGTCCGGTGAGTGGTGGATCGAGATTGTTGCGGAGCGTGTTGAGCAGAGTAGTACGTGGCTCAACCTTCGCCGTCCGCCTCTTTCCATTTATGTTTAGCGCAACATCCAGGTTGCCGGTCACGGGCTTACCGCCGGCTTGCTCTTCTTTCGCTTCCACTTCGATGAGTAGACTATCGGCAAGTGCGGCACCCGCACCGGCGATTCCCACGCCCTTGAGAAAACGCCGCCGGCTTGCATCG
>JBDUCF010000418.1:0-2880 GCA_040003545.1 Pyrinomonadaceae bacterium
AATGTGCCCACCCCTCGATGTAGGAAGTGGTTCCAAAAATCTTTTCCGGCTTCTGCACCAGCAACTCATAACGTTCGTCTTCGAATATCTTTTGGTCCTGCCAGCGCGAAATCGGGTGCGTCGAGGCCGCAATGATTACCAGGTTGGTTTTATGCGCTAACCCGGAGATGATGCCCCGCAGGCGGGTGATGTCGGCGCGGGCCTCCTCGATGTTCTTGCAAATGCCCGTTCCCACCTCAATCATGGACTGGATCATCTCAGGTTTGATTTGCTCGCCCAGGATCATCTTGCCTTCTTCGAGAAATTCCGATACGTGCGAACGCAACTCACGCGAGTGCGGATCGACGATCTGAAACTCCTCTTCGATGCCAAGTGTGAATTGGTCAAACATGATGTATCGCGGTGACTATGACGATCGCGTTGACTGCGCGTCGAAGCACGCCTTGATTTCAATCCAGTCAGGCCGGTGGCCCAGCAAACGCTCGTGAACTAAATGCCGCACCGTGCTGAATGGCGAAGCGACGCCACTGTGCAGATCGAAATGGACATTCCAGTGTCGCCGGTCATTACCGGGGCTATTGTCAATGTACAGGAAATGCAATGCAGCCATAGGGCGCGTTCTCTCCAGGAAGCCCCCATGGTTATCGGCGTGCCGGGCGAACCAGCGCGTGAAATCCCGGCGGCGACGAATACTTGCCTCGAGAAAAGGCCAGGCCGTGAAATACATTCCGACGCCGCCTTCGCCATATATGTTGTCAATCCTTCGCACTGCGCTCCAAAGATTGAGCGCGGTCAAACGGCGCATGATTAGCAACAAAGCCTGTTGCTTATCAACGGGTATGGAATCAAACGCGGCCGCACTGCGATCATAACCATAAAGCCCATCCAGCTTGTTAGCCAGCGTCGCCCTTGTGTCTTCATCAAGCTCGTCCCAAACCATCGCCGCAGATCGCCATTTTGCCCCGGAGGTCATGGCTCGGGCAGCTCGCGCTCCATTAGCGCGCGAGTCTCGTCCGGCAGACGATGAAACCGCACACCAACGCCGTGGCCCGGATTGCTATACACGACGTCGGCTTTGACGATCGCGGGCCCCGACTCCAGGGGAATTCGCAGCGTCAGTGTCGAGCCCTCAGGAATGTATTTCTGCGTGCTCATGTAAAGTCCGCCCACGCTGATGTCCTTCGTGCTGGCCACTCCAGTGGAATCCGCGCCGTCGAAGTGCACATCCAAAATCAGGCGCGAACGATCGAATTGACGCCGTTCGTCCTTCGGCCATACGTCGGCCTGGGAATCTTCAAGCACTTTGAACTCCTTCGATCTTTGCTGGACTTAAACTCGGAAGTGAAATCCTGGCGCCAATTGCGCGGGCATTGTACCCTTTTTCCTATTTCTTTTCGCTGATTATGAAGGTAGGAACCATGCCTCCGCCGGAAGAGACGTTGGCCAGCTCTGTTGACGATAAACGAGTAAAGGCCGACCCTACCTGGCCCAGAAAAAGCAGGGGATCCAGATCGACCAGCTGTTCGGCAAAATCAATTGTGCCATCAGGGGAGATCTCGGGAAAAACTTCGCGGGCGGTGGGAACGCGTTCCTGCACCAGGTAATCACCATTGGCGAGCGCAGCACGCATTGCTTCATCCCAGGCACTCTGATCAGAATTCCACCCGATGTAGATTCCGTGGCCGCCATAGTCGTCGTTGGGCTTCAACACCAGGCGATCGCGGCTGCCGGCAACGAACTCCAGCAGATCAATCTGGTCCCCGCGATAATCACTTTTTCCCGCGCGAACCTGCCGAGTCCACGGAACGTGGGCGGCAATTGCGGCGCGCTCGTCCGCGGAGAAGAGCGCGGCGTGCCGCTGGTCCGTCAGCACGGCGAACAAAGCCTTCTTATGAATCAGCTTCGAGCGAAAACTGTTGACCATGCAAACAGCCCGCGCCCGGTAAGCGTCCAGCAGGGCCGGGGCGTCCTTCATAATCGGCAGGTACTCGTTCACCAGTAGACGCTTATAAACAATGTCGATGCGAAAGTCTCCCACGCGCAACTCGCGACTATCAAATTCCAACTCGTCCGGCGAGCAAATGATCGTGGGGTGGCCCCGGGCCTCAAAGAACTCCTTGAAGAGTTCAAATTCTTTCTGCGTCGGCAGGCCCTTTAGATCGACGATGGCGATTTGCGGCGCCCGATCCGGACCACGCCCGAGGAACTCTTCGTGGGCCTTGAGCAGAATATCAAGCATCAAGCGCCGGCCCTGGAACCTGCGCAAGTGATAGCTTTCCGCGAACCGCTTCATTACGGGCAGCGCAGAAAAGATCTCGAATGCGGCGTCGGCGTAGGCGATGCCGGCAGGGCTCTCTCCGTTCAACTCGACGAAACTATAGGCGTTTTCGGTAAGAAAAGAATCAAGTCGCGCAGTCGGCGATACAGCACGATAACCGGGATCTATACTGATCAGGTCGCGCTCGATCTCCGTCAGGCCCAGCTCGTCGAGCAGAGCGGGATTGGCAATGGCAGCGTCTTTAACTTTTTCAATCGCCTTCCAGACGGTTTCACAGACGCGAGTGATCCGCGCGAAATCGTCTTCAGCAACAAAATGTGGACGCAAGTAAGGTGACAGGCGGCGGCCGCCGAAGATTAGCTTCGACCGGTCCAGGCCATCGTCGAGCAGCGCGCGCGAAGATTCCGCCAGATCGCCTTCGGTCAGAAGATCGTGATATTTCGAGACTGCTTCGCGTAGCATCACTGAGTCGCCACCCTGCCCAGTAAAATTCTGTAACTGGCCCAACAAATTCTGTACTGGATTGCCGGAGCCGGGTAGGTTAGCACAACTCCGTCGAACGCGGCGCAGGTTAGCTCTACTTGGTAGTGCGGTGACTTGTC
>JBDUCF010000419.1:0-2879 GCA_040003545.1 Pyrinomonadaceae bacterium
TCAATCGGTCGTATGGTTTCGCCGCCCGGACAATTCAAGCAGACGCTGCGGCAGTCCTGAGAATGAGTTCTCGTTGGATTCGTCGTCGCCGCCAGTCACAAAATTTCCCAGGCAGATTCAGCTACAAACCCCAGACGCACTTTCGCGTCTAGATCAAGCGGCTTTCAAGATTAATTCAACCATTCTGAAAAACCCCGGAGGTAATCTATGAAGAAGTCTCTCCTGATGCTTTTGGTTTTACTTTTTGCATGTTCAGTGGCTGGTGCGCAGACGCCGGCACCCCCTGGACCACCGAAGGTCCTTTACATTGTTCGCGAAGACATTAAGCCAGGCATGATGCCCGCGCACACTAAACACTCTGCCAGCTTCGCGAGTATTTTTGGGAAACTACAAACCCCTAACCATCGCATCGCTTTGGTGCCTGTCGCCGGCAGCGAAAACGAGGTGGTTTACCTGACGGGCGCGGATACTTTTGCGCAACTCGAAGGTATGCTTCAGGCCACGGATAAGAAAATGGGCGCCGCCACGGGAGCCACCAGATCGGATTTGACTCGCCTGCAAGGTGAAGCACCGCAATTGCACTCCGCGATGCGTGACATGCTGGCGATCTACCGCCCTGAGCTTAGTTTCAACCCCAGCGTGGTCATTCCGCAGATGCGTTATTTCAATATCACCACGGTACGCCTGCGCCCCGGCAAGGATGCTGCGTATGCCGAGTACGTTCAGAAGATATTGAACGTAGCGCGCGACAAAGCAAAGATCGACAACCTCCACGCAGCCGTATTTCAAGTTATCTCGGGAACCGGCGGCGGGACGTATATGATCTTTCGTCCAATGAAGTCACTTGGTGAAATGGACGACCCAACTGCAATGCGTGTCAGGGCTGCGATGGGCGACGACATGCGCAAGGACGCGGACAAAGCGTACAACGACGTAGTGATGTCGAGTGATACCAGCACCTACTGGATGACGCCGGAGATGAGTTATGTAGACAAGGAATTTGCGGCGGTCGATCCGGGCTTCTGGAATGCTAAGCCAGAACCAGTGGCCGCTAAGCCCAAGCCGCGGAAGCGGAAGGCCGCTGCGGTAACGACGCCACCGGCAAACTAGCTGGTAAGTAGGTAGTAAGCAGGAGCATTAAGCAAACTAACCACGCCGCGGGATCGATCAGATCTCGCGGCGTTTCTTCTAGTGGCACAGACTTTAGACTGTGGCCGCCCTGGAGCCACAGGCTAAAGTCTGTGCCACTCCTAATCATGACGCAGCGCTCGGACGGGATCGATGCGCGCCGCGCGGGCCGCCGGATACAGGGCTGCGAGGATGGAAACGATCAGCGCAAATGCAATGGCGCTTGCCGAAAGCCACGGAGGAAGTGAAAAAAAGTCGATAAACGAGGCGCCCTGCGGTTTCAACACGAAGCGATATGCCAGCCGGTTAGCGAGAGCGGCCATTCCCCAGCCGGCCAACACGCCTATCACCCCGCCGCATGCTCCGATTACCGCTGCTTCAAAAAAGAAGATCAATTTGATTTCGCGATCTTCGGCGCCGATTGCCTTCATGATTCCAATTTCGCGCGTGCGCTCGAGGATCGACATGATCATTGTGTTCGCAATCCCGAATGAGGCTACCAGCAAAGAGATGCCTCCCAGCAGCCCCAGCGCTGAATCAATTATCAAGAACACCGTTTTGATCTGTTCCAGTTGATCGACGATCGAAAAGCTTCCGAACCCGATTTCAGTGAGACGCTTGCGGACATCAGTTAATGCCACCGGATCGGTAACCCGAATCACTGCTGCATCGTAGCCTTCAGCTTCGTTCTCATTAAGCGATCCGGATTGACGTGCGAGGGCGAGCGCCACCTGACTCAGTGGCCCACGATGTTGCAGCGACCACTCGCGCGCCGCGCGCACTGGAACATAAATCGACGCGCCCGGCAGCAAGCCCGCCATGCCACCCTGGCCTGGCCCTTCTTTCAAATGCAGATCAAGCACGCCCACTATGCGAAACTTGCGCCCTACCAAATCTGTTGCTGCGGTATCCGCGCTGTCTTGCTCGTCTAACGGAATACCAAAAAAGTTCGCTGGTCCTTCTTCACTTGGCTCCGCTTCGTTGCGTGTCTTGCTTGTATTGCTCTTCGCGTTTTCACTCGCAGGTGGCGCCAGAAACTCAATCGTTTGGCCCACGGCATCAGCCGGTTTTTCGAAGCCAAAGTCTTCAGTGAAGGTGTCTGTCACCACCGCTTCGTCCGCGTCGGGCGAACTAATCATTCCACCGGCAAGAAAGTTCTTGAAACGCGACGCGCCGTTAGGTACTGAAGCTCCCGCCGCTGTCTTAAATCGCACGTGGCCATTGGCGCGCGTGTAGACATAAATACTAATTGTCGGCTGCACGTAAGCGACGCCTGGAATCTTTGCGATTTCCGTGATCGCCACGTCGTCGAGAATACGAGTCGGATCTTTGTCAGGCTTGAAGCGTGGCCCGCGCCGCTCGCCACCTTCATCGTTCCTTCCCGGCTGATTAAAACCGGCAGTTGCCAGATTATTAAGATTGCGACCGAAGACTGTGATCTCATTAAAAAGATCGAGGGCTCCAAAGCGCGCCAGCATGTTGCGCTGCAGCCCTAAACCAAACGAAACCATCGTCACGATGACCGCCACCCCAACCACCACTCCCATGGTCGTTAATAAGGCGCGCAGTTTTGCCTGGCGCAGATTTCTAAAAGCCAATTGAAGAATGTCTACAAAACTCATTGATGCATTTTGGTCAAGTAGTTCAGAGTCCAACCTTCAGGTTGTCTTAGGTGAGCGAAAGACAAGCTAAAGCTTGGACTCTAAACTGCTTGAATCGACCAATCTTTTAATAGAATACGTGCCGCACGG
>JBDUCF010000076.1:0-9634 GCA_040003545.1 Pyrinomonadaceae bacterium
CAGGTTTCGCGGCTTCAGATGAAGCCGGACGCAAACCCAGATTGCCCGGGTTACTCAGCATATTCCCAGCGAGTGTATTGACGATCTTCGCTTCGTTCAAAGCAACCTCAACCAAAGCAGCGTTCAGGATTTCCTTTCGCTGATTCGCCAACTCAAGTGCGATTTGTTGCCGCACACCTCCCTGTGGAGTTTGGCTTTCAAGCGTCAGATTTTCTGTTTGCAGGCGTTTGTCTTGCAGCTTGAAAATATACCAGCGATTACTGACCTGCCTGGGCTCGGTAAAACCACCGATCTGCATGGAACCCATGAATTGATCCGTCAACTCCTTCGGAAATCCAGTCTGCTTCAATCGATCTTCGCTGAAGAATCCGATATCCCCGCCCCGGACCAGGCTATCAGGATCTTCGCTACGCGCCCGCGCTACGGTTGCGAAATCGGCCCCACTCTTCAACTGCTGATAGACATTGTCAATCTTCAGTTTTGCTTCCGATTCATTCTTCGCGTCGTTTTGAATTCCCTGACTGGCGTTGTCCGCCGGGTCGACGATGATTACCGCCAGAGCAACCCCGCGCGCGCTGACAAATTGCTGGCGGTTATTATTGTAGTAATCCTCCACTTCGCGATCGCTGATAGTTATCTTGCCGTTGTATTTTTCCTGGAGATTCTTGATCGCGATGTCCTTGCGGGCTTCTTCCCGTAGTGCTTCATTGGTCAGGCCCTGCTGTTTTAATTGCTTTTGAAAATCCTCTTCGGACATCCCACCCTGTTGCTTCTGCTGATTGATCGCCGTGGTGATTTGCTCTTCATTGGGCAGCAGGTTTTCCTTCTGCGCGCGTTGGTAGAGCACCTCTCGCTGAATCAGACTGTCGAGCACCTGCAGACGCGCCTGGGCCAGTTGCAGGGGAGACAACTGGGTCTGCTGCCCCTGCGCCTGTTGAGTAATCAATTTTTCTACTTCAGCCAGCATGATGTTCTTGCCGTTAACGGTTGCGGCCACAGTGTTATCGGTGCTTGAGCCGTTGCCACCGCCCGCCTGATTACAGGCAATCGAGGTCAGGGCGACAACTGTCGCGAAGGTCGCGAGGCCCAATTTCATGAAGAGTTTGTGCACTTGATTTCTGCTCCTTAAGTACTGAGTGTTTGTTCCCGCTCGTGTCGATCCTGAGCGTCGCCGCTTGACCGCGCGGAAACCTGTTTGTTATAAGTTCTCGTTTTGAATTACAGGTACCGACGTAACTGTATCTACCAAGCAATCTATTGGGCGCCATTCGCCCCGGAGGTATTCAATCATGGCTAAACGCTGCGAAGTATGCGGAAAAGCGCCCCAATTCGGCAATAACGTTTCTCACGCAAACAATCGAAGCCCACGTCGCTTCAATCCGAACCTGCAATCCATCCGGGTCCAGCTTTCACAGGGCGGCGCCAAGCGCATGAAGGTGTGTACTTCCTGCATTAAGGCCGGCAAGATTGCGAAAGCGGCCTAATGCCAAGAATGAAGGAAGCCCGGGGGACAAAGCAAAAAGCCTGATTTGCCATTTGTCATTTGTCATTTCTCATTTTTCATTATTAACGTCGCTCGATGATTTAAGGGTGCGGCCTTAGTTGCTTATGGCTGCAGCCTCAGCTGTTTAGAGTTGCACGATCAGTTCCCTAGCAAATGAAAATGAGAAATGACAAATGACAAATGACAAATGACCAATCTTCCCTTTCCTTCACCCTTCCCTAACAACAGCGATAGCATCGATTTCCACTCTGGCATTACGCGGCAACCCGGCTGCAGCCACAGTCGCCCTAGCCGGTGGTTCCTTACTGAAAAAGCGCCCGTAAACTTCATTCATCGCCGCGAAATCGCGCATATCCGCGAGAAAGACTGTCGTCTTTACCACCTGATCCAAACCGCAGCCCGCAGCTTCCAGTACCGCCGATAGATTCCGCAAGACTTGCTCTGTCTGCTCCGGGATTCCGCCAGAAACAAACTCGCCCGTGGCAGGATCGGTCGGGATTTGTCCCGAGGCAAATATCAGATTGCCGGCGCGCACTGCCTGGGAATACGGCCCGATAGCATGCGGCGCGCGGTCAGTATGGACAATCTCTTTCACAGTCAGAATCAGCGCCCTTCCCGGCTCTCAAAGCAAAGCGCGCATTTTAACAGAAAGAATTGGTGGGCGGCAAAGGCCGGGGTCATAGCGCTGATAACCAGCGCGGTGAACGTAATCAAGCCGCGCCCTGTAGCCGTTCCACGTCAAGCACACCGGGCACGCTCTTAATGGAGCCGATGACCTTGTCGAGATGCTTTACGTCGAAGACTTCCACCGTTACCTCTATCCGCCCGCGTTCATCGGAGGCAACGCTCGCCCGCGCGTCGCGAATGCCGGTCTTCATATCAGAAATCGCGCCGGTGATTCCGGCAATCATTCCGGTGCGGTTCTCCGTAATCGCAAGCAACTTGACGGCGTAGGCCGTTTTGTCTGGGCTGCCCGCCCATTCGACGGCGACGATCCTTTCCGGGTTGACCATCAATTGCTTGACGTTCTTACAACGTTCCGTGTGAACAGCGACGCCTTTGCCGCGCGTGATGTAGCCGATGATTTCTTCACCGTGCAGCGGATTACAACAGCGCGCCCGGGTCACCATTAGATCATCGACGCCGCGCACCACGATCGAATCATCACCCAGGTGAATCAGTCGCTTCACCGCCCGGACGCCGGTGCGTAGTCTGGATTCTTTTTGCGTATCGAGCTCGGCAAACTGCTCGGGACCAAGGTACTTGGAAATAACATTGCGGGGCACAAGCTTGCCGTAGCCGATGGCCGCGAGCAGATCTTCCACCCGGCCGTATCCATATTCGCCCGCAATGCGTTGGAAGTCGCCGCTGCTGTCGCTTAATAGTTTCTTCACCGACAACTGAAACCGGCCCGCTTCTTTCTCGAACAGTTTGCGGCCGATCTCGATTGATTCGGTCCGCTGCTGTTCCGACACCCAGTGGCGCACGCGATTGCGGGCCCGCGAGGTAACGATAAAGTTCAACCAGTCGCGGGAAGGATGCGAGTTTGTCGTGGTCAGGATTTCCACCACGTCACCATTCTGGATCTGCGAACGCAGCGGCACGATTCGCCCATTTACGCGCGCTCCCGTGCAGGTGTTGCCGACCTCCGAGTGGATCATATACGCAAAGTCCACCGGGGTTGCGCCTCGCGGCAACTGAATTACTTTTCCCATCGGCGTGAACGCGTAAACATCCTTGGGGTACAAGTCGAGCTTTAACGAATCGAGAAAATCTCTGGAATCCTTTACTTCCTGGGTCCATTCGACCAGCGAGCGCAGCGCCTTCAGGGCCTGATCGTCGTCGCGAGCCCCACGTTTTCCCTCTTTGTATTTCCAATGCGCCGCCACACCTTCTTCGGCAATTTGATGCATGTCCTCGGTGCGAATCTGAATCTCGAAGGGCTGGACCTTAGAGCCGATGACCGACGTGTGCAACGACTGGTAGAGATTGTCGCGCGGTGTCGCAATCCAATCCTTGATTCGGCCCGGCACCGGCTTCCAGATGTTGTGAACCACGCCCAGGGCAGCGTAGCAGTGCCGAATCTCGTTTGGCGTGATGATGCGCGCGGCCACCAGATCATAGACCTGATCAAGCTCTATTTTTTGAAGTCTCAGCTTTTTCCAGATTGAATACAGCCTTTTGACCCGGCCCTCGATCAGGACGTAGGGAATTCCGGCTTCGTGCATGTTTTCTTCAATGACCGAAGTTACTCCGTTCAGGAAGGTTTCATTCTCGAGGCGGCGTTTTTCAAGCTGTGCGGCGAGCTCGCGGTAATCTTCCGGATGAAGGTTTTGAAAAGCCAGGTCTTCGAGTTCGCCTCGAAGTTTGCCCATGCCCAGCCGGTGAGCGATAGGAGCAAAGATGTCCATCGTTTCCTGAGCGATACGCTTTCGCTTGTCGGCGCTGAGATACTGCAGGGTGCGCATGTTGTGCAGGCGATCAGCCAGCTTAACGAGCACAACGCGCACGTCATCCACCATTGCCAGCAGCATCTTGCGCACGTTCTCCGCCTGCTGCTCCTCGCGCGAGACGTTACTGATTTGCGCGATTTTCGTAAGCCCATCTACCAGGTGGGTAATTTCTTCGCCGAAATACTTGCGAATCGTATCCAGATCCACCAGCGTGTCTTCTACTACATCATGCAAAAGACCGGTGGAAACAGAAACGGCATCAAGGCGCATGTCCGCCAGAATGTTCGCCACTTCGAGCGGGTGAACCAGATACGATTCTCCCGAAGCACGCTTTTGTCCTTTGTGTTCGCGAGCTGAGAAAAGATAGGCCCGTCGCAACAGGTCAACATCAGCCTGCGGGTGGTTGCGGCGAACCTTATCGACAATGTCTTCGATACGAATCATTGCTCAGCGACGACTAACCACTCCTCCGGTTTAATGCCGGTCCAGGTCTTTAGTGCTCGATCTTTCCTCTATCACCCTAACACGTGGATAGCGGCCTAAGTAGCGCAGACTGCCAGTCTCAGCAAGCTGGCAGCTTGCGCTACCTCAAATAAAGACACTCCCAAAAGCCGGAGGATCGACAGCCAATTATAGCAATAGGTGATGCTCGACTGGATAGTCGCGCATCACCTATGGCGAAGTGCGTAATAATCTTCCGGGCGTTCCGGACCGGGTCAGTTAGCCGGTTGGGGTAGCTGCCTGTATGGCCTCTTCCTCTTTCTTCCTTCTTTCCTCGCTCAATACTGTGGCGCGCTTTCTGGCCTCGTCTGCCTGTTTGCTGTACTGGGCCTTCTGATCCGTCTTGCCATCCATCTCCGCAAGTCTGGCCTCCTCAACCAGGAGGTTGGTCTTATAAGACCAGGCCGATTCGTTATTGGGATCTAATTTGATCGCCTTTTCAGCCTCTTCCAAACCGCGCACGACGCACATGTGGGCGGCATCAAAATCCTTCTGATCTTTAGGCTTCTTGAATACAACTGCCTCTTTTGAGACCACCTTGTTCTCGGGCAGCTCAGTAATCTTGTAGGAACAATCCCAATCCTTGCCGGCCATAATCGCATATGCCTCCGCGCGTTTATCGGCCGCCAGGTTGGAGTCATTCGCGCGTTGCGCAATCCAGTCGCGCAGCTTCTGTTCCTCCTTGATCGCGCCGTAGAGGGCGGCTACCGCTTTGTAGGCCTCTTCGTTAGTAGGATCGTTCTGGAGTATTTGTTGATAGGCCGCAATAGCTTCGCGGGCCTTGGCAATGTTCTCCGGACTGTCAACGCCGGACTTGTACTGTGAATGGATGGTACGAGCTACGAAAATCGGCGCGGTCTTGTTATTCGGATCAAGCGCCATCGCCCTTCTGGCGTGCTGCTCTGCCTCTTCGAAACGACCCTCTTTATAAGACCGCGCGGTTTCGTTCAGCTCACTCTTGGCTCGTATCTTGTTTACGAGCGAGCAGCCGGAGCTGGAAGCGACAAGCAGCCCGAGGCCTACGATTGCCACTCTGGTCTGAGAGAGTTTCATCTGTTCACGGCTCCATCTCTTTTTATCGGACCTGGCGGGAGGTTAGGAGGTAACGGGAATCCAGCCCGGCCGCGCCAACCTTTCGCCGTTCTCATGAAGGCAGATCATCCACTTGCAAGCCCACCGGATTGGCGCCGGCGCCTTTTATGGCATCGATCACTTTTACCACGTCACCATATTTCACCGACCGCGGGGCTTTTACAAAGACCGTCTTTTCGATGCGCTGGTCCTCCGGTAGATTAGTTTGGCTTTCCATTCCCGGCTTGTAAGCGCGCTGTTCTTTCCGCAGTTGAAATACCTGGGTCAGTTTCTGGCTAAGGGCCGCGGTATCGTTGACCGAACCCATGCTGTCCTGATTCAGCTTCAGGCTCAAGTCGGAAGAGATCGTCACCACCAGCGTCAAGGGATTTGGTTTCAGCTGGCTGGTGTCCTCGTGCGGGTCACGTTGTGAAGGAATATCAGCCTTGAAACGACTGGGCTTTAGTGGCGTGACCACCATGAAAATGATTATCACCACCAGCAGCACGTCGATTAGCGGCGTGACATTGATGTATGGAACGGCACGAGCGCCGCCACCGGTAGACATCCCCATAATATTTACTCCTCGGTTCTCAAGCCGGTCATCTCAGATGAGCTGCGCTTGAAGTCGTCCAGCTTTAGGTTGCCGGAGCCGTCGCCGCGGCGCCTTTCTTTTTCTTATCGGCTACCAGGCCGATCCTATCAACGCCCTTTTCGCGAACCGCGTTTATGACATTGACTACCTCGCCGTAGCTGACTCCGATTCCGCTCTTGACGTAAACGATCCGGTCCTCTTCCTTCTTCTTCTCGAGCGCCTTTTCAACTTCCGTCTTCAAGTCATCCAGACTGACTCTCTTTTTTCCCAGATAGTATTCTCTGTCATTCGGGATTGAGATGATGATCGCCGATTCTTTGTTGATATTAATGTCCTCGTCCGCATACTTCGTTTCGCGCGGAAAGGCCACCGAGATGCCCTGTTGCAGGAATGGAGTAACCACCATGAAGATGATCAACAGCACCAACATGACATCCACCATCGGTGTGACATTGATCTCCGATTGTAGGCCGCCGCCGCCGCCACCTGACATTCCCATAAGAAAACTCCTTTCGGGCTACTGCTGAACAAGAGGCGTTGCCCGGACGCCTGGAATGCGCCGTGCTCGCCCCTCGCTCTCGAAACCAATACTAAGGTTTCAACTGCCGCGTGCGGTTCTTAATAAAATAGTCCACCAACTCGGAAGCGGAGTTGTCCATTTCCACAACAAACCCGTCCACTTTGCCGGTGAAGTAATTGAACAGCCACACTGCCGGCACCGCGACTACCAGACCAAGCGCCGTGGTGAACAGGGCCTCGGAAATGCCGCCCGCCACCGCCGCGATACCAGCTGTCTCGGCGTTCTTCATGCCGCGAAACGCATTGATGATACCGAACACCGTGCCAAACAAACCGACGAACGGCGCGGTCGATCCAATGGTCGCAAGTCCGGAGAGGCCGCGACGAAATTCCGCCGTCTTAATGGCGATAGCACGTTGCAGGGCGCGTTTGGATGCTTCGATTTCTTCGCCGGAGAGTTCAGTCGATTGCTCGTGCGCGCGAAATTCCTGCAAGCCGCTGTTAACCACCATTGCCAGGTGTGATTTCCGATGCTTGTCGCTGATGTTGATGGCTTCTTCGATGCGGTCGTTCTTGAGCGCCTGGGCGACGCGCGGCGCGAATTCGCGCGATTGCTTCTTGGCCGCGGTGTAGGTCAGGTAACGTTCGACCATGATTGCAATCGAATACACGGACATAATCAGCAGAATGATTACGACAGTGATGGCCACGCCACCCATGTTCTTCACCATTTCCGTGATCGTGAATTCGTTGCCGCCGGCGGCCGGCGCCGGGCTGGGAGTGGCTTGCTGCCACAACAGAACAAAAAAGCCAAGCGCTTTCGTTCCGAGAAGACTGGTTAGAATAGTCACGGTTAACCCCTCCAAAGGTTTCGAAATTGATAGCAAACAGGCCAAAGCGGAAGCGCACCAGGTGATAATCCTCTGGCCCCTTCCGCCATGCCGTCGTTATTGAGTGAAGTTATAAACTATCACGCCATTTACCTTGACTGGTTGGCCTGAAAGCTTTGTCGGCGAGAACTTCGACGCCCGCGCCGCAGCCACGGCTGCCGCCCGCAGCAGTGGGTGGCCGGAAACGGCACTCGCCGAAATCACATTTCCGTTCTCGTCGATTAGTACCTGGACCTGGACCGCCCCTGAGGCGTGGGCGCTGCGCGCTATCGCCGGATACGGCGGCGTGACCAGACGCACAGCCCTTCCGTTAAGCACTCCGCCAGAGATGGGAGCATGCGGCGTTGGCTTGGGAGGAGGAGGTGGCTCGTCAGAAGCGATGACAACTTTTGCCGGAGCGGTTCCCAGACCGCCTCCGTTTCCTGACCCGGCCGCCATGGGCGCGATCGCATTGGAATCAGATCCACCGACGACGGTCTGCACTCCTTTACGGACCGGCGGCACATCACTGGCCTTGGCCGAGATTGTTTTCGGCACCAGGTCGGTGCGGGTAACGTCGGCAATCAATTCTCTGCGAACGTCAACCTGCTGGTTAATGTTCACCTTTTCGGCCGGCTTTGGCGCGTCCTCCGCCTTGGGCCGGTCCGGAACAATAACCGGGGCCACCAGCGAAGTCAGCTCGAGGTTTTGAACATCAAGTTGCGCGTTGTACCAAAGGATACCGGCAACAAAGAAAGCCAGCCCCAGTACCACGTAAACCCCGGCGGTCACAAGAAGAAACGAGCCTTTCCGCGCAGTATCTTCTCTGTGCGAATTAGACTCGACCAGATTCTCAAACATTTTATTTCCTCCCAATTCCGGTGCCAAAAGGATCAGGGGTCAGAACCAACTCTGAAAATAGTCTGCTCAAACGCCGCCTGCGCGCCCACTTGAGCTCTAACAACGAATTGAAGGGGAAGCAGCGGAGGGTCTGGCGCTCTTGAACTCGCCGATAAGTTGAAAACCCGGCCACTGGTGCGAGATCCACACAAAACAACTGGCCAGTTCAACATAGACCACCGTGCGTCCCGATCTTCAGTTTTGAAACGGGGCACGAAACTTGGCATATTTAATTGGCCAGCAACGGCCGAAGTCTATGCCCCGAAGCTCGGGAAAGTCAAGCAGAAAATCGAAGATTACTAACTTAAAAACAAACAGCGAGTGAGCGGAAAGCCTAAGCGGTCTTTTCTCTTGTTGGTGACCGCATGGCAGCAGTACCCACTGCCCGTTCCCGCTTGCGCGCCGCTCCGGAACCGCGATCACCGCTGGAAATACCGCTCTGTTTTGAAGGAGGCGTTGAGATCCTGTTCGCTGCTTCAAGTCTTTGTTCCCACCAAACCATGATCGGGCTGGCAATCGCGACTGAAGAATAGGTGCCAAAGGTCACGCCCACCAGCAGGGCGAGGGAGAAGCCATGCAATACTTCCCCGCCAAAGATCACCATCGCGAGGACCGAGAGAAACACGAGACCGGAAGTGATCACGGTGCGCGAGAGTGTTTGATTGATGGAATCGTTGGTTATCTTGTAGAGCGAATCACGGCGATGTAGTTTCCGGTTTTCCCGGATGCGATCGAAGACGACGATGGTGTCGTTGACGGAGAATCCAACCAGTGTCAGCAGGGCCGCGATGACCGTCAGGCTGATTTCCCACTGGAATATCGAAAAGAAACCGAGTGTGACCAGCACGTCGTGAAAGACCGCGATCACTGCCGCTGCCCCATAGGTCCATTCAAAACGAAACGCGATATAAATCAGGATCCCTACCAGCGCCGCCAAAGTTACCGCAATGGCCTGATTACGCAACTGTTGTCCGGCCACCGGTCCGACCGCTTCCGTGCCAACGATTTTGTAAGCTGCCTGCGGCTCCGAGTTCAGATCTTTTTGAGCTTCGGGGCCAAAAGTATTTAGCGCCTGTCTGACCTTCGTGCGTCCAACATCGACCTGAGCTTTATCTTCTGTCGCGGTGCCGGCCGGACCTTCCAGGGGAAGCTTGATCAATACCTCGTCCGGCTTATCGACCGCGGGCTGGACGATCGCGTCATGCACTCCCTGAGCGGCGAG
>JBDUCF010000420.1:0-2861 GCA_040003545.1 Pyrinomonadaceae bacterium
TTGTGGTCGAAGATAGTATCCAGAATTCACCTTCGAGTATAGAGCGCAACTCCTGAGCGGACATTTCAGACAAACGCCTTTCGCGCCAAAACTCCAGCGCGGTTTCTACGGCTTCCTGATAGACCGCGGCATCGTCCGACAGAGCAGCAACGTGCAGCATCTTTGACGCTGAACTGCGGTCGGGAGCCTGTTTGCAGGAATCCATCACTTTATCAGCGAGGTTCTGGTTTACACGCAACTCGTGCCCGGTAACATAGGAAACGAGAGCAAGCAATTTGGGATCAGAATCGGCGCCGGCGAGAAGTATATTCAACACCTCGCCGTAGACTTCAGCATCCTCAATGTTGCGAGCTTCCAGGAGCGACGATTTCTCACCGGCTTGCGCGCGGTCAAGTAGCTCGTGGCGTTTTGCCGCGGCATTGGCTCTTGCTTCTGAATCAACTTCGGCCCTGGCTTGCTCCACAGCCTGACCATCTGGTGTGTCATCAATAAATAATCCGCGCCCAGGTGGCGGCGGCAGGGCCTCGGCCTCGATTGAGGAAGCCGGCTTCTGGCAGAAATACGCCGCGACAGCTAAGAAAGCCAGGATGAAAAGGGAAGTAATGAGAAGGGTGACCATATTGGCCACGACAGCGGCGCCAAATAGATGTCCAGCAAACCGCTTGTCGTCTACCTCATTATACGTTTCGACTGGGGCTCAAGTTTCAGAAAGGGATCAGCGGCTGACCGAAACATTCGAACCAGTCGCACCGCCCGCAACTGATGGGGAATATGGCTTGTTTAGATTGGGCACTTGTGGCCCGGATGGGGGCGGACAAGTCCGCTTTCTAAACGGAGGTTGAACCTGCTAAACGGAGGTTGAACCTGAAGCGCGGTCCCGCGGTCCCGGTGGTCGCGGTTGAGTTATCCAAAACTCGTTAGTTCTCGTCGGCCCGCCTTGCAAATCTAACTGAGCCAAACGCGGCTAACAGAATAGCAGCGGTTCCCAGCAGTCGGATTGCCCCGGCGATCTTAGCTGTGGCTGGAAGTAGGTTTAGGCTACTCAGCAAGTAGTTCCAGTCGTGAATTGAATCCTCGCCGCCCAGAAGAGGCAGGTGCAGGACCAACGAATCGCCGGCGTAAACGGAGACATTCAAAATGCTTTCCCCAACCCAGAAGAATACCAGCGAAGCCGAATAGTATTTGCCGTGATACCAAAAATAGCCGACGAAAAGAGCCGGCATGATTACCTGGAAGAGCGAGCCTCCGGCAATCATCATGAATTCGCCCAAGGGGCTGAAGATCAGGTGACCTGCTTCGTGAATGACGAGATTAACGCCATCTATCAAATGCCACTGGTAAGGATCGTAGGCGCACCAGAGGAAATACAAACTGGCGATCACGGCCACGGCTAGCTTCGGTCGAGACACTCCCGGCGAATCGTTATTTACCACTGATTGCATTGAAGAATAGCGGATAGGTTGCTAGTGACTGACCACGATATTGTGGACGAAAGCCGAAGAGAATCACACGCCCTTTGCCTATTGTGACTTCAACCAGCGCAGCCTTGCCTTTGATACGATTACCCCCCAGCAACCAACCTGATAGCAGCGGGTTCTTGTTCGATGGATACTGGGCAATGACATGTACATTGGAGGCATCTATCCGGTCGCTATCCCGACTTGTCGGGGTTCTGATAACTTCAAACACCGGAGAGTCTTCAACCCACGCAATCGTTTCTTTTGGCATTCCTTTGGCTATTGGACTGGATGTATCGAGCTCGATACGCAGAATTGAGCCGGGTACGAAGAAATCTTTTTCAGGGACGTTGGCGACGATGTTCCGTACTGGTAGTTTGAACTGTTCGATAGCAAACTCGGACGCGCGATTGAGAAACACGAGCGTGCCCCCCCGCTCTACAAACTCTCGCAAAGCCTTTACACCTTCAGAGCCGACGCCGCCAGTGTATTCAGAAGGCATCGTACCGGGACGGTGACCATTGAGAATCAGGCGCGGCTCCTGGTCTGGGAGAACAATTTGATCAAACTTCGCACGCAAATCGCCCGCTCGGACCTCAGCATCTTCCAGTGTGCGATACCAGAGACAACGAGACTGTTTCTCAAGCGTCCAACGAGTCCAACCTTCATCCATTGAAGGCGAGCGTGAACGGTAGATTGCGCGCCGTGGGGGACTAGGACCACCACACCCACCGTTGCTACCAGACCCCGGCTCAGGCTTCGCCTCTGGCAATACCAAAGGGGCGTAGGTAGGCTCAACGGGAACGCCCAAAAGTAGCGGGAGCGTGTGCGCAGTCACGTCATAGGGTTGGATCGGATGGCCTGAAGAATCGCGGAGGTTGGGGTATCGTTGAACTTCCAAAAGAGCTTTGGCGAAACCGCCGTAGGGTTGGGCCATACGCACGACAGAGGTGCCTTGTGGATATCTTCGCCTGTTTGCTGTGAACGCGCCTGGGTAATCCACCTTCACTCCGGCTCGCTCCAGGATCGTAGTTAAGGTTCCAAACGGTGGAGGAATTATAAAAGCGTACAGCTCGCCCCGCCCACGCGGCCGCACTGCATCCTTACCAATCTCATAAAATCTGTTCAGCCAACGTTCGCGATTTTGAGATGCATGCGTGAGCAGGGCGAATGCGGCCGTCGTCATGTAGTTTGTTATGTCGCGCAAATGCCATTCACCACCCCGCCATAGGGGTCCGAACTTACTGGACTCCTTCTGAGGATCGTAGCCCTCGCGCGAACGCAGTTGGTCAAACTTCACCGTGATAGGTGAAGCAATGCGCGCCGACGCAGTTTCAGAAAGGATGCGCACGCCTCCGTGATAGTGGGAATAGGCGCGCGCCGGCGTCCAGGCGTCGTAAGTTG
>JBDUCF010000421.1:0-2858 GCA_040003545.1 Pyrinomonadaceae bacterium
CCCCAGCCAAAGAGACTTCTTCGACGCAAACCGTATCTGCGCCGGCCCAGCGCGAACAGCAGGAATCTCAGGAGGCGATTGCTCAAAGCGCGCCGAGTGCTGCGGTTGAAACTCCCGAACCGGAAAAGCCCGCGACCAGCGAAGCGAAAGCAGCCGCGCCTGCCATTGCGTCGCAACCTGCAACAACCAAATCCACGCCACCACCTGCCGCGCGAAAAGATGACAATGGCTCGGCGACGGTCGAGGACCTGCGGCGAAGTAAATCGAGCCCCCTCGTGCGCAAGATTGCGCAGGAGCACGGCATCGACATCACTCGCCTTGAAGGCACGGGCATGAGCGGCCGCGTTACCAAGAACGATATCCTCAGCTTCATGGAGTCGGGCGCACCGGCGCCGGCCGTGGCCGCCGCGGCGGGAACGGCGCAAGCAAGGCCTGCCGCTCAAGCTCCTGCTATAGCCCCGACCGGAACGCCAGCGGGGGCGGTAAAACCTGCTGAAGGCGACCGCGTAGAGCCGATGAGTGTGATGCGCAAGAAAATTGCGGAGCACATGGTCCTTTCGCGCCGCACTTCGGCCCACGTCACGACTGTTTATGAAATCGATATGACGAAGGTGGCCAAGCTGCGCGAAGAGCACCGCAACTCTTTCCTGGAGCGTACGAGTACTAAGCTCACCTACATGCCTTTCGTCTTCCAGGCAGTGACGAATGCAATTCGCAAGTTCCCCATGTTCAATGCGCAGGTCAGCGACGATAAGATTATCTACAAACGCGATATCAATCTGGGCATGGCAGTGGCACTCGACTGGGGTCTAATTGTGCCGGTGATCAAACGAGCCGACGATCTCTCGATCGCGGGATTGGCCCGTGCTGCCAACGATCTTGCCGAACGGGCGCGGACAAAACAGCTCAAGCCGGATGAAGTAGGCGGCGGGACTTTCACGATTACGAATCCTGGAGTCTTCGGCGGATTATTCGGCACTCCCATTATTAATCAGCCACAGGTAGCCATCCTGGGCGTAGGCGCCATCGAAAAACGCGCGAAGGTCCTGACCACGCCCGAAGGGGACGACTACATTGGGATACGGTACATGGCCTATTTTGCGCTCAGCTTCGATCATCGCATCATTGACGGGGCCGACGCCGAGCGCTTTCTGGCCTTCGTCAAAGAACAATTGGAAGACGGACAGTTTGCGATCTAGGGCGTGGGGCTGAGTCTCAACGCCCTCCCTTACGGTCGGGCTACTGCCCCATTCGAGCTGTCGCCGATCGATCCTGTTTGCTATCTCCCTCTCTCTCTCTCCTTTGTTGCAATCACATGATGATTGGCTAATTAATAGTCTTTCACTCGGCACTACTCTTTGATTTCGTTGCGTTGTTCGATACTATGCGGCGGAGTTAGGCAGGTTAATCCCTCGGAAGTAGTTTGCGTGTCAGACGGACAACGAAAACGGTGAGTTCATCGTCAGAACTTGCGATAACCCAGACGGCCTTGAGCCCCTTGCGATTGAGCCGTCCCGACAAAAAGAAGGAGTTTCATTTATGGTTAATAGAGTCAGAACGCTGCAACCGCTCGCACTCGCTTTCGGCCTGGCGCTGATCCTTTCCCCAGCAGTCCTCGGGCAGTACTCAACCCAGAACACTACTACGACAAGCCGCGCTCGCACTGTGTCCAGCGGCGAGAAAATGAAGATCAAAGGGGTCGTCGTCAAACGCGATGCGGATACTTTCACCGTGCGGGATGCCAACGGCGTGGATACCGTGGCGCGGCTGACCGACACCACCAGCGTAAAAGCCAAGGGCGGATTCCTGCGCAGCGGACAGAATTATGGCGCGACCAACATTCTGCGCGGACTGAATCTTGAAGTTGAAGGGCGGGGCGGCGCGTCCGGCGAGCTGATCGCGGAGAAAGTCAGGTTTGCCGACTCTGATTTACGTGTAGCTCGCGCGGTCGATTCTCGTGCTAATCCCCTGGAAGAGCGTGCCAGTAATTCCGAAACCAAGCTGGCCGAGGTGGAGCAAAACGCGCAACGTCTCTCCGGGCAAATTGACGAGCTGGCAGCCGTCTCCAACGCCGCCAAGGGCGGTGCGAGACATGCCCAGGAGTCAGCCGATGCTGCTATTGCCGGCGTAAACGCCACCAATGAACGCATCTCCGCACTCGACGATTATGTTCCCCAGGATTCGATAGCCGTTAATTTCAGAGTTGGCAGTGCACTGCTTTCCAAGGCTTCGCAAAGCCAGCTTGATAACATCGCAGCCAAAGCTTTGAACGCCAAAGGCTATGTAATCGAGGTCTCCGGCTTTGCCGATGCTACTGGCAGCATCGAACGAAACCGCGCCCTGAGCCAGCGGCGCGCTGATGCTGTGATCCGTTACCTGGTGGAGAACCACAGAATTCCTTTGCGGCGGATCGTCACGCCGTACGGCTACGGAGAATCACAACCAATCGCCGATAACCGGACCCGCGAGGGACGTACACAGAATCGCCGCGTCGAAGTGAAGGTGCTGGTCAGCAAAGGACTGCTACAAGCAGCGCCGGCGATGACCACACCCGGCAGCGGATTCTGATCTTTGGTTACCCCAATAGAGGGCTGTTTGAATTGAACAATGTAACGCCAACTATCATGCCGCCGGACGGCATCAATTGAGTTAATTGAAAGGCCGGCTACCAGGCTTTCAAGCCGGCGGCATGGAGAGTTGGTTGATGAAGTTCATTTGCAAAAATAGAGAAAGCGTTTGGGCGCCTGCCATTTCCGTGTTGGCCCTGACGCTTTTTTTATTTGTTGGCGGCGTTCATGCGCAGGATGTTAAGCCGGCGCCGCAGGCGACTCCGTTATCTCCTCAGTTAGACCCTCCAC
>JBDUCF010000077.1:0-9535 GCA_040003545.1 Pyrinomonadaceae bacterium
TGGCGACCCGGTCGGCCTCGGTTACGGGCTCAAAATCACTGGCGTCTTGTTTTTGTTCGATGAGGAGGGGAGTGTCGTAATACTCCAGCACGGCGGCGCCCGCCTCGCGCGCCAGCCGCAAGGCCAGTTGCAACTCGGGTTCATAAGATGGTGCGTGAACTTTACTCATCGATCTTTGTTGGCCACAGAGGCACAGAGACGCAGAGAACCAGAAGCCAGGAAACAAGAAATGGGGTAAACGTGTCCACCGTAATTTTCTCCGTGTCTCTGTCTCTGTGGCTATATCACGCCTGCCGCCGCGCGCACGATATCGAGGGTGGCATCGATATCGGCCCGCGTAGTGCGAAAGTTTATGATGCAGGCGCGCAACGCAAATCGTTCGCGTATGTTGGCGTTGGAAACATAAGCGCGTCCGCCGCGCTGCACGGCATGCATGATGCGCGCGTTCAGTTGATCCAGGCCGGCATTGATTGATGCCTCTTCCTTTTCATCCGCGGTGTGGAGCCGAGCGCCGACCTCCGGGGGGACATAGCGAAAACAGCAGATGCTTAACTCCACAGGGGCCATCAGTTCAAAGTCATCGGCTGCCTCGACGCGCTCGGCCATGTACTTTGCCAATGAAACGTCATGCTTGATTGCCTCGGCAATGCGCCGCACACCGTAGTGCCGCAGTGTCAGCCAGATTTTCAAAGCGCGGAAGCGGCGGGAGAGTTCGATCCCGTAGTCCCAGAATGCGAACGACTCCATCTCAGTTTGCTCCTGGACTTTGATGTAGTCGGCATCAGTTGAAAAGGCTGCCCGGGCGTGGGCCGGGTCGCGAAATAGCAGGCAGCCGCAATCGATAGGCGTGTAAAGCCATTTGTGCGGATCGAGGGACAAAGAGTCAGCCCGCTCCATGCCGTCGAATAGTCTTCGCTTGCTGTCCACCATCGCCCCGGGCGCGCCGTATGCGCCGTCAATGTGGAACCAGAGATCGTTTTCCGCGGCCACGCCGGCGATTTCAGCCAGAGGATCGATTGCTCCGGTGCTGACAGTTCCCGCGCTGGCTACGACACAGAAGGGAAGCAAACCATTTCGCCTATCGCTTTCGATACTTTCCCGCAGGCTTCTGACGTCGAGCCGAAATCGTTCATCCGATGGCACAGTTCTGACGTAGTCGCGCCCAAAGCCAAGGATGTCTGCCGCCTTCGCGATCGACAAATGGATTTGATCAGAAGCATAGATGGTCATCGGCTTCCCGGCCCGCCAGAGGCCCGTGCGTGAGATCGCGGACTGCGATCGGGTTCTGTGCGCGATCAGGAGTGCGGTGAGGTTGGCCATTGAGCCGCCGCTGGTAAGCAGTCCGTGCGCGTCGTCGCCAAAACCGACCAGCGATCCAAGCCAGCGCACGACTGTTCTCTCGATTTCGGTGGCCGCGGGCGCCGATCGCCAGGAAGTCACATTCGCATTCAGCGCAGAAGCGATCAGGTCAGCGAATGCCCCCGGTGGAGTAGCCGGCGAAGCCACGTAGCCAAAGAAGCGCGGGTGTCCGTTGTGGCGGCTCGAGTCAAGGATTTTTCTACAGTCGCTGAATAAGGTCTCGAGCGGCTCGCCCTCGAGTGGCAGCGTTGAATCAAAGTGGGCTGCCACTTCTTCGGCACTCGTATCAGGAAAGACGGGAAGATCGGAGATCGTTGCAAAGTAGTTCGTTACCAATGCCGACGCTCGTTCCGCAAGTTCGCGCAGTCCATCCGAGTTCATGTCCAGGGAAGCCTGCTCAGTTTCAGCAGTGACATAGTCGTTTCTCTGTCGAGTTGAATCTTCCAAGTCAGGTGTTGTCACTTGAGTCCAATCTAGGCGGATTGTTCGGCTGACACGCTATCATAGGTCATTGCGCGCCTGAAGCAATCTTGCGACCTTAGTCATGGCCCGCGTATATTGACAACTCAATTTGCGGCTGCATGTCAGAACCGCCTGCGGTAGCGGGCGGTTGATCTACGAATACCAAGGAGCTCGGACCGATAGTTCAACCGCCCGCTACCGCAGGCGGTTCTGACAGTTACGCGCCGCCGGCGGCGCAAACTAACAGTTTGCGTTACAAGGAACCGAACCACATATGCCAATCACGGGTCACGCTTCACTGGAAGGCACCGCTCGCTATCGCGAACGCTTCAAGGCAACCGCTGCCACGAATCATTTTCGCCTGGAACAGAACCTCTGGCTTTCTTCGATTGGCATCGGCACCTATCTCGGTACGCCGGATGACATTACCGACCGCCACTACACAGAAACAGTCCTGCGCACGGTCGAGTTGGGGGCAAACGTAATCGACACGGCGGCCAACTATCGTTTCCAACGTAGCGAACGATCTATTGGGGCGGCCCTGAAGCAATTGACCGAAGAAGATTCCCAGTCGCGGGACGAGATCATAATCTGCACCAAAGGCGGTTACCTGCCTTTCGACGGCGCGCCGCCCGCGGATGTGCGCCGCTACGTTGAAGAGACGTTTTTGCGGCCGGGAATCGCGAACTGGACAGATTTCGCCGGCGGCAGCCATTGCATGACGCCCGCCTATTTGCAGAACCAGCTGGACCAGTCGCTGGCAAACATGAATCTGTCATGCATCGATGTCTATTACGTCCACAATCCCGAATCGCAACTCGGATCGGTTTCAGAAGAGGAGTTCTACCAGCGCCTCGGGGCGGCCTTTGAGCTGCTCGAAAAGAATGTCGCTGCGGAAAAAATAAAGATGTATGGGGTGGCGACCTGGAACGGCTTTCGAGTGGCCCCGAACGCGCCCGGCTATCATTCGCTGGCTAGAATTGTCGAAACCGCCAAAGAGGCCGGAGGCGAGGACCATAACTTCCGTTTCATTCAACTGCCGTTCAATCTTGCCATGCCGGAAGCGCTCGCGCTGCAGAACCAGCTCTTGAATGGAAAATACGTTTCAGTGCTGGAAGCGGCTGAGGTCCTGGGGATTACCGTGATGGCCAGTGCCTCCATTTTGCAGGGACGTGTCGCCAGCGGGCTGCCGGAAAAGATAAGAGAGCCGCTGGGATCATTGGCGACCGATGCGCAGACGGGGATTCAGTTTGTGCGATCTGCTCCGGGCATTACTACCGCCCTGGTAGGCATGAGCCATCGGGCGCACGTTGAAGAGAATCTGCAACTGGTGCGCGTAGAGCCGGTCCTGCCGGAAAAGTTCATGGAATTATTTGCTGAGTAGCACGGCATTCTGCCGTCACGTCCGGGAGGTTTGTAGTTCCCATAGGCGCATCTGGTCGACAAACTGAAGTTTGTCGGACAAAATAGGGTCTCAAGATGCCTAAGGAAGAATTCCATTCCTTTGCGGAGTTCTGGCCGCACTACGTTGCCGAGCACAGCAAAGCCGCAACCCGGCTGCTGCACGCAGTGGGAACGACCGCGGCCACTCTCTGTCTGGTGGGATTGATAACCCTCGGCAAGTGGTGGCTGTTTCCGCTGGCCTTCGTTCCCGGCTATGGCGCGGCCTGGTTTGGCCATTTCTTCATCGAGAAAAACAGACCTGCTACTTTCCAACATCCGCTCTGGTCATTCATCGGCGACTACAAGATGATCGGATTAATGATTGCCGGAAAGATGAGCGCGGAAGTCGCGCGAGTGCGGCAGTCGCACCAGGGGTAACGCAAACTGTTAGTTTGCGCCTCCAGCAGGATCTCCTAATTGACTTCAAGCTGCGCGCCGGAAGACGCGAACTAAACAGCTGCGAGTTACCGTTGACGAGTTATTGAATTAATTGCCTCAGAAGTTGGAAGAGGCAGAACCGGAAAGGCGGAGCCTTACCGGACTGTGTGGCGGCAAAGCCGCAGTTCAGGATATGGATTGCGTTACAGGCCGCAGAGTTGTAACAACTCGGCCATCGACTCGTCTGAAACAGCTCGGAAAACGCGTGCATCACAACTCGCGGGCAGAGCCTTCACAGTGACGGCATCCGTAATCACGAACGCGCATTCACCCAGGCCCCTTTGCCAGCCACGCTCGCGAGCATCGCGAAAGTCCAGCGCGTCGGCATCCAGTCCGGCCGCAATCAAGACCGCGCGTGACCACTTCAAGAATTCCGGCCAGCGCGAGACGATCGCAACCAGAGCATCCGCCGGGGGCAGCTTTTGCCCTTTCATCGCTTCGGGCAGCGAACTCGAGTGCAACAATATTGGGGCAATACCCGGGGGTAGCTTTTCACGAATGGCGCGAGCGTGCGAGTACATCCCAGCGACAACGGCCCCGACGAACTGTTTCTGTGCGCCACCATCCTCGAAGGCAGCGCCGAGAACGGGAAGGCCGGTCGCTTCTGTAATCTCCTCGACTAAAATCCGGCGTAGTTCGGGATCGGGTTCGACGACAACTATACGGTCAGGCAGTTGCACTTCGAGCAGGTGTTCCAGGCGCGAGCGAACTTCGTCGATGCCAAAGCCCTTCTCGCGAGCGGTCTTCAAGAATACTGAGGCCAGATGGTCCAGCTCCAGCAAGCCTTCAAGTTTTGGTTCTGTGCCCAGCTCGCTGACGTACACGCCACTTCCTTTGCGAAACTTCACCCAGCCGCGCCGGGCCAGCTCGCGATAGGCGGCGCTGACCGTGTTTGAATGAATCTGAAAACGCCGCGCCAGCTCGCGTGTACTGGGAAGCCGCTCACCGGGTGGCAAATCGCGGCTGGCTATGCCGAGTTTGATTTGACGCACCAACTGTTCGCGCAAAGGTACTTCACTGTTCTTTGAGAGCCAGAGGCGCATGGGTGATTTCGGATTGCGAATTTCGGATTGCGGATTTGAATCAGAGATGCGTCGAGTGGATGTTCTGCGTTCTTAAATTCCGAAATCCGAAATTCGCAATCTGCAATTCTTCTTTACCTCTTCTTCGTTCCCGCTTTGCGTCCTGATTTACCAGTTTTGATTGCCGGACGTGTTGCGCCGCCTCGACCTCCCTCGCCGCCGCGGCTGCCACCTTTGGCGGCGCCGCCTTTGCTGCCGCCTTTCGATCCGGCTTTCGAGGCTCTCTTTTTACCCTTACCGCCGGTGCTGCCGTGACCTCCACCGGCGTTGCCGCCGGTGCGGGACCCACCTTTAACGCCGGTGCTGCGGCCGCCCTTCATACCTTTATATGCGGAGCTGTCATCTGGATCCTTCTGCCGCACCTTTTTCTTCGGTGGATGAGCCCCCAAAAGCGAATCCTGTCGTGCGACCCATCGCAGTCCCGCCCTGCCCCGTGTCCGCCCCTTCATTTTCAGCCGCTTCACTTTCGGTTCCGGCGCCGAGGTCCTCTCGGACGCTCCGTTTCCTGCTGGTACCTTGTTCAGCCATACTGCCCCTTCCAGTTAAGACAACCTTAGCAAAACCAAATCGCATTTAAGGCGACTTTGGCATGCGGGTCCAAGAGATTTGCTTTGCCGCTGAGAATATCACAACTGAAGCCGCGTTCACGCGGCTTGCCCGCAGGGTTACTAGACCGGGCGTTTTACGCCCGGGTGAGGACGCAACAGAATCCCAAAGCCCGTTTCAACGGGCTTACATCGGGGCTTGAGCCGTAATATTTGACTGCTGGTTCTAAGCACGCTGGAAGCGCGCTAATAGTCAGCCTCCTCCACTGATACCAGCGCTAAAAGCGCTGGTCTATTAACCCTTCGGGAAAGGCGTCTGAAGACGGCTGGAGTTCATCACTCCACCTCCGAACTGTTGGTTTGCGCTGCAAGATGGACCGCTTGCGCTTCAGCCGTTTGCGCTCACGTTGGTTAACAACTATAAATACTCTGCGCACCCCACGACGATATGGATGCCGTAACTTCATCGCTGGCCGTGCTAACGGCCATGATTACGCCGGCGGTTTTGATCTCCGCCAGCGGCACAATGATCTTGTCCACCTCGACGCGGCTCGGGCGCGTAGTGGATCGAGTCCGCTCGCTTTCAGATCGGCTGGAAGAGCTTTCGCATGGCAATCCAGCGAGAACGGAATATATTGAAGAGCGGCGGGCGATGATTTTTGGTCAGCTCGATAAGCTGACCAGCCGTTCGCGCTTGTTGCAGCGTGGCCTGACGACTTTTTATGTTGCGGTCGGAATCTTTGTAGCCACCAGCGTGGCCATCGGCCTGGTAGCAATATCCGGAGCGCGCTATGGCTGGATTCCAGTTGTGCTGGGCTTGATTGGAGCTTGTTTCCTGTTTTATGGCAGCATGCTCTTGATTTTTGAAGCGCGGCTGGCGCTTAGCACTACGCACGCAGAAATGGATTTCCTCTGGGGCATAAGCAAACGCTACGTGCCGCCCGAGTTGCTCGAGCAGCACAAACCACACTTTGTTCACTTCAGAAAACATGATTAGGGCGAGGTCGGAGGTCAGAGGTCAGAGGTCTGAGATCAGAGGTCAGGTTAGGGGCCGGGCGACAAGTGAACAAACTTGCAGTCAGGAAGGCGGGCTTGCCCCCGCTAATGATTCGTTAGTGGCAGCATGGAAGAAACTGAAGACCCGCAAACTAAAGCGGTACAACATAGCAATCCTTCGTACGTCGGACTGCTTGAGTCAGGCGAGCTAACGCGACGGGTCGAGGCGCTCGAAGCTTTGCTTGCGCGCTGCACCGTCTGCCCGCGCGACTGCTTCAATAACCGTCTGGAAAACGAGATTGCAGCTTGTTATTCCGGGCGCTTGCCGATCGTCTCCAGCTACACGGCGCATTTTGGCGAGGAGCCCGCGCTGGTGGGCACGCGGGGCGCCGGCAACATCTTTTTCGGCAACTGCAATCTGCGCTGTGTTTACTGCCAGAATTATCAAATCTCCCAGACGCACAAAGAACAAATCAAGAATGAAGTCACGCCCGAGCGCCTGGCGGAGATGATGCTGGAGTTGCAGGAACGCGGGTGCCATAACATCAATTTCGTTTCGCCAACACACTTCGCGCCCCAGATGGCCCGGGCGATTTTGATCGCGGCTGAACGTGGTTTGCGACTTCCGATCGTTTACAACACCAATGCCTACGATTCGGTTGAAGTCCTGCGGCTACTGGATGGGATCGTCGATGTTTACCTGCCCGATTTGAAATACGCCGAGAATGAAGCCGGCTATTTATATTCAAAAGTGAAGGGCTACAAAGATTGCGCGCGGCTGGCCATCGCCGAGATGCATCGCCAGATGAGCGACAAGCTTGTTTTCGGCGAGGACGGATTGTTGCAGCGCGGCCTGATCATTCGATTACTGGTTTTGCCTAACGATATTGCGGGCGTGCGCGAGTCGCTGGAGTGGATTAAACAGCATTTAGGCCCGCGGGTGGCAATTTCCCTGATGGCGCAGTATTACGCCACCAACCAGGCGGCCACAAACGATCGCTTCGTGCTGCTGTCGCGGCGGATCACGGAATCAGAGTGGCTGCGTGCCGCGGCCCTGCTCGATGAATTGGAGATGGAAGAAGGCTGGATTCAGGAGTACGACGGCGCGGCGCATTACTATCGGCCGGATTTTACTGATCGCGCAACGCCGTTTAAGGATGTACGCGACTTTGGATGATACGGTGAAGTGTTTGTGAAAATGCTTAAACGCAAAGGGCGCAGAGTTCAGCGCAAAGGTCGCGAAGGAAGGCTTTGCGTTCCTTTGCGGGTTTCCTTTGCGTCCTGCGTTTAGATCATCGCTCGCAAATTAAACGCGCAAAGGCAATGGGCGACGCGAAGCGTGGTCATCAACCCGCCATCGCGAATGACCTTCAACTTCATAAGCGCGTCTGACGCCAAGCCCTGGCAGAAGGGGCGCGCGATACTCCAATCCTTCCGCCGCCGCCAGCAACTCAATCGCAGTGGGTATTGCCAGAGGCTACTCCGGCAATAAGTTCTAATGAAAGTTTCTGGCCGTCAAGTTCAAGCATTTCAGTGAGCAGTAAGCAGTGAGCAGCGGGCAGTAATTGGTCGACTGCTTACTGCTCACTGCTTACCGTTCACTGTCTATTCGGTGTTTCACTGATATCGATCTTTTTGAACTCGCCGGTCGTCGTGCCGCTGGTGCGCACGCGGTGACGAGCCCGCTTCGTGCGCAGTACCGTGCGGCGGCTAGTGCTGGCGGCCGAGCGTGTCCAACTACTTACGCGGCGCAACGGGTGCAGCGCCAGTTCGTGTCGCGGTAATACTTCGCCGGTGGCTTCGCGCAGCTTGATCGTTCCAATGGCAAAGGTCGCGACCGCCGCATTGAAGATCAACCCCACCACGAAAACGAACCAGCCCGGGACTAGCCCCACTCTGGCCCGCTGAATGAAGATGTCAAAGTTATAAGCCGGGTCAGGATGAAGATAGACCTTCAGGTTCCAGCTCAATGCCAACAGCGCGAAAATCCAAAGGTAGTTGCGGCGCAAACGTCTTCCCACCGCTTCCCACTCGCTGATAGTAAAGTGCGGCGTGATTAGATCCGACGCCAGGTGCGCCGCCCATTCTTCGTCGGGTGGCAAGCTTTCGGGAGCCAGCAACTGCGCAAAATATCCGGTCTCAAGCACGCGCACACGACTCGCCCAAATCTCGTAGTAACGATATCGCCGCGCTTCCATCATCAGAAAGACAGCTACCAGCACCGAGTTGATTGGAATTACAAAATGCGGGCTAAGCGGTGAACTGAATGTAAACGAAAGCGTCGCGCCGGCAGTAATCACCGCCCAGTAAGTCGTGGTGTCCAGTCGGTTGCGCCAGATGTTTGAGCGTTGGACCTCGCCGCGATAGAAATGAATCATCGCGGTGTTAAATTCTCCCGGCGACAAACGCCGCATCGTCGCAGTCGGAGAGTGCGGAGCAGTTCGTTCTGTGTTGGGCTCCGGCGGAGGGGTAGGCGCCGGCCGCAGTCGGCCACTGACACGTTCGCCGGATAAAGTGCCGCTTTCTCTTTGCCTGACGTCTCGATTTGTAGCCATTTGCGATGCGAAGTTTCTGAAAACAGACCAACCGGCGGGTTGCCGCGCAGCGTGCCAGATAATAGCACGCACCAAGTGTGGGCGCTTGATCTTTCACGCGCCGGCTTCAAAAAAGTCGTTCCTTGACACCCTCATAGCCCGTCCCTATAGTTCAATTCTGTGTTGTTTGACAGTGAGATTTCTACTGCGCCAAAGGATGTGCAACAGCAGTCGGACGAACGCTGGATGCGCGAAGCCCTGACCGCTGCGCGCGCTGCCCGCGAACGCGGCGAAGTTCCCGTCGGCACGTGCGTCGTTGCCGGATCGGAACTGCTGGCGGTCGCCGGGAACCTCACGCGAGCTGACTGCGACCCCACTGCGCACGCGGAGATAGTCGCCCTGCGCAGAGCAGCCCAAAAATCGGGCAACTACCGACTAACCGAATCGACTGTTTACTCGACTATCGAGCCCTGCGCTATGTGCGCCGGGGCGTTGATTCAAGCGAGGGTCAAGCGACTGGTTTACGGCGCGCGGGACGAAAAAGCAGGAGCGGTCGAATCGCATTTTCACATTTGCGACGCCGCACCGCTCAATCATCGCATTGAGGTTGTAGCTGGGGTGCTGCAGAATGAATGCCGGGCACTGATGCAGGAGTTTTTTAGGCAGAGAAGGTCAG
>JBDUCF010000422.1:0-2844 GCA_040003545.1 Pyrinomonadaceae bacterium
CTCCTTGATTCTTACGCCGCTGATGGCATCAAGATTCATCACCTTGATCGCCAGCCGCTGCCATCGCACGTCGAACTGATACGCGTGCTGGTGGCGATCAACGAGTTGCTCTTTCCCGGGTATATCGGTGGCCAGGGACTGGCGGGCGCTGATCTTCGTTCGCATGTGGAATCGCGACTGGGTTGGCTTTACGAAACTCTGACTGAGCAAATCAATCGCGCCATCAGTCATGGAACAAAGATCGGAGAGGCGTGCAATGTAACCGACCGCAACGCCACTGACTGCGCGACCGCTTTTTTGGCCGAGTTGCCTGCAATTCGAAATTTGATGGCGGGTGATGTCCAGGCAGCTTACGATGGCGACCCCGCGGCAAATTGCCTGGACGAAATCATCTTTAGTTATCCCAGCGTCTACGCCCTGATGGTCTATCGAGTCGCCCACGAGCTTTACCGGATGGAAGTACCGCTGATTCCCCGCATCATGACGGAGCACGCCCATCATCGCACCGGGATAGACATTCATCCCGGCACGCGCATCGGCTCGCGTTTCTTTATCGATCACGGAACCGGAGTTGTAATTGGCGGCACCGCCGTCATCGGCAACAACGTCAAACTTTTTCAGGGCGTCACGATCGGCGCCTTCTCGTTCGATAAGGAAGATGGCGGCCAGCTTGTGCGCGACACCAAGCGACATCCGACCATTGAAGACGATGTGGTGATTTACGCCGGCGCGACGATCCTGGGAGGCGACACCGTAATCGGTCGCGGCAGCGTCATCGGCGGTAACGTCTGGCTGACGCACAGCGTGCCTCCGGGCACACGCGTTCTGCAGGACTCTCCAAACCTGCGGATTATTCCGGCGGACGAGGTTGCTTCTTGAGACGTTCTAGGAAGAGCATTGCCATTGAAAGTTTAGTAGCAGTAGAACGGAAAACGAGTCTTTCGTTCCTCCCGTAATACAACGGACCCCCACGCCATTCGGTTTGGGGGTTCCGCTGTTAAAGGGGGAGGAGTTTAACCAGGTTTGTACCAGGAAGGATACTCTCTAAAATGGGCGCCCTCTCCAAAAGCATTCTTCTATTCGTTCTCAACTGGCTCGACGCCCAACTTACTCTTGTGTGGGTGCGGACGAACCTGGCGACGGAAGGCAACGGCTTGATGGCGCGCCTGCTAAATTTCGGTGACAATCCATTCCTAATTGCGAAACTGCTTATCGGCGCCTTTGCGGCCTACGTGCTCTATCGCTGTTCGCATCTGCCGCTGGCCCGGCGCGGCATGCAGGTGGTGCTTAGTATTTACTTCGCCATCATGTTCATACACGCCGCGACGGCCCTCTCGGCCCTGGGCTGGCACGGCCCGGAAACTATGATTGGCTACCTCGGCAGTCTGCCCCACGCCTTCGTCTCCCTTTTCTCGTAAGAATTCGCCAACCCGCTTCACCGCTCATCCCCTGGCCGCTAGGCTGAAAAGGCACAAAAAAGAAACCCCGGACTACTTTCAAGCGTTTTAGAACAACGGGGATTTCTGCCATATGATCCGGATGCCGCCGGCAGATGAAATAGGGCGGGCAGGCCGGCCATGACAGCGCGCAACGGGAACAGCTCCCGGCGCATCTGAAATCCATCAATGTCCCAGCAATCAAGTGAAGAATCGAGAAAAGCCATGTACAAAATTTCAGCACGTCATATTCTAATCATCGCTCTGGCTTCGGGTTTGTTCGCCGCCCTGGGAGTTCTGGCGGTCGATCGCCTGTCCAGCCGCTGGCAGCCGAGCGGCGCAGCATTCACCGAAGCCCCGGCAGCAGGTATCAGCGATCCTTCCCTGGCCACAGACGAACAGAACAACATTGAAGTCTACAAAGCGATCGCGCCCGGAGTTGTTAACATCCACTCGATGTCCTACGTGCGAGACTTCATCGGTATGGTCGAGCCCGCGGAAGGATCGGGTTCCGGGTCGGTTATCGATACACAGGGAAATATCCTGACAAACTATCACGTCATCGAACGCGCGGAGAAACTGACCGTCAGCTTCGGGGGCGATCGTAACTATCCTGCCACAGTGATCGGCGGTGACCCGGACACGGACCTGGCGGTAATCAGATTAACTACGCCACCGAAAGATCCTTTGACGATCGTACCCCTGGGAGATTCCGACAGGCTGACGGTCGGGCAAAAAGTGCTCGCTATCGGCAATCCTTTCGGTCTCGATCGCACGCTGACCACGGGCGTTATCAGTGGACTACAGCGTCCGATTCGCGGCCGTAACGGCCATCCTATCGAAGGCGCAATCCAAACCGACGCGTCGATCAATCCCGGGAATTCCGGCGGACCCCTGCTGGATTCGCATGGCAGAATGATCGGCATCAACTCGCAGATACTTTCTCCTTCAGGCGCATCCGCCGGAGTGGGCTTCGCAGTTCCGGTGAACATTGCCAAACGCATCGTGCCGCAACTGGTGCGCAACGGCTCAGTGCGCCGGCCCAAACTGGGAATCACTTCGCGCGACGTCGAGACACTGCGCAATCAGGTCCAACTCCCTGTGTCTGAGGGTGTGATGATCTGGGAAGTTGCCGCCGGCGGCTCGGCCGCTAATGCAGGTTTGCGAGGTCTAACTCAAACGGAAGACGGCGACGTCGAAGTCGGCGACATCATTGTGGGAATTAATGGCGAGAAAGTTGTCAACAGCGACGACCTCTACCACATTTTGGATAAGCATGAAGTAGGCGAGACGGTTAGTGTGGAGATAATGCGAAACGGCCGGCGCATGACTGTGCCGGTGCGGTTGGCCGAGGCTCCCTCTAGTCGCGGAGTTATCCGGCGATAATCGCTATCGACGGTAGTAGGTT
>JBDUCF010000078.1:0-9515 GCA_040003545.1 Pyrinomonadaceae bacterium
TTGGTCTCGGCACGCGAGACCCGGGTGGGGCCTTATCAACCTTCTATCGTGCTGTCCGCAGTCACCGCCTTTTTCTCGTAGGCCGTGATGGTGGCGATGTTTTTCTTTTCGATTTCACTTAGCGATGCTTCGTTGAAGTTAGGATCGGCCTTGTACCAGTCAAAGCTGGCGAAGTACTTCTGCGTCCAGGGCGCTTTGAAGACTTTGCCATGGCGCGCGTAAATCTCATCACGCATTTGACGTACGTCTTCGACGAAAAGACCGTCCAACAAGCTGCGGGCGATAAGCTTTGTGCCGATCTGGTCGTGCAGCTTGTTCTCGTAAGCGACGATCAGCTCGACGTTCTGTTTGTCGCTACCCGACAGTTCTTCGTCTTTGAATTCTTCCTTAGGGTCGTACCAGGACTGCGAACCGAAGTACTGCTGCAGCCAACCCGTGCGGAATACTCGCCCGTGCCGCGCGTAAATCTCATTGCGCAGCAAGCGGAGCTCGTGCAGGCTCAACCCGTGCAGCATCTGCTCAGAAAGCAGCTTGTTCTCGAACAACTCCATGTCGCCCGGCGACAGCGCGACGTGCCGCAGCTTCTTGTGCGCCGCCACAATCATGTTCAGGTTCTTGCGCTCTACATCGGTTAGTTGTTTGGGATCGTATTTGTCGGCGGGCTTGTACCAGTAGCGATCATCAAAGTATTGCTGCAACCAGGCTATATCATCGAAGCGTTTGCCATGGATTGCTTCGACCTCGGCGGCCAGCACGGTCCACTCGCCGCCGGTGTGTTGACCCAGCTTCTTCGGCGTTAACAAACGCGTGCGATAAAAGCGCATGTCGCCCGGCTCGACCTGCGGATGCTTTTTGGCTTCGGCATCACGAATAACATCCAGGTTGCGGCGCTCAGTGCTATTCAGCATCGAATTCCTGAACTCAGGATCGGGCTTATACCAGGACTGGGAAGCGAGATATTGCTTGATGTCGTAGTCTTTGAAGATGCGTCCATGCCGGCCAAAGACGATGCCGCGAACGAACTTCAAATCGTCGAGCGAAACCGCTGCCAGATCTACCGGCGGCACACTATTCTTCGCGAAATTAAAAGCTTCCCATTTCGCGATAGCTTCCTGAGCCGAGGCGGGGGAAGGTATGGCCAGGGTGACAACAAAAGCCGCCGCGACGAAACAGATTCGCGCGGCGGCGCAATAGGTTCGGAGCATAACGAATGCCCTTTCGTATTTGGCGAAAGTACTCAGGAGCTTCAATATGTAGCGCGAAGTTTACTTTCCAGCGCCGGCATCAAACTCGATCTCCTTGATCGATTCGACCAGCAGCTTATCTCCCTGAACGGTGCCGACCACCTCGAGGCCAAGGGCGTCCGTCTTCGTGGTCGTTTTCAGGAGTTTCGATACCAGGTCGTTGCCGGTCTGATCAAAGAGATAGTATTTGTCCCCGCTAACCAGGCCAAAGCCGCCGGCCTCGCATTCTTCGGCGCATTCCTTAGTGTGCTTGCGCGCCTTGGCCATTGGGCTCTCGCTCTTCATGACGCGAGCCGAGCACTGTTTGTCCATCAGGTAACCCTTCAGGGTGACCTTAGGCCCTTTGGCGAACGCGAGGGAAGCCAGCAGCGAGATGGCCAGCAGCAGAAATAGTTTTGAGGGATTTATCTTCATCATTTACCTTTCGAGAAAGTAGGACAGACATTCCTGTCTGTCACTCTTAGTTTTACGAACTATGCCGCTGGAAAGACTCTAGCCGAAGATGTCGCGCACCTTTTCTACCAGCCCTTTGTCTTCCAGATCCTTGGTTTCAACTTGCGAGAGCTGCTCCAGCAGTTTCCTTTGTTCCCGCGTCAGAGTCGTTGGCGTGACTACAGTGACCGCGACGAAGAGATCTCCTCGCCCGCGACTACCCAGCACAGGCATCCCCTTACCTTTTACGCGAAACACCGTACCCGTTTGTGTGCCGGCAGGAATCTTCAGTGGCTGCTGACCATCCAGCGTCGGTACTTCAACCTCCGACCCCAGAGCCGCCTGGCCAAATGTAATTGGGACTGAAGAATAGAGATTGCTTCCCTGCCGTTCAAATTCTTCATGCTCCGCAACGTGTATGACCACATAGAGGTCGCCGGCGGGGCCGCCATACATCCCTGACTCTCCTTCGCCCTGAATCCGCAAACGCGAACCCGTTTCGACGCCGGCTGGGATCTTGACCTCCATGGTCTTCTCATTCTCGACGCGGCCGGCTCCTCTGCATTCCTTGCACGGTGTCTTGATCACGCGGCCCGTACCGCGGCAAGCTCCGCAAGTTCGCGCGACTGAGAAGAAGCCCTGTTGATACCTTACCTGGCCGGCGCCGCCACAAGTCTGACAAGTTTCCGGCTGCGTGCCCGGCGCGGCGCCGCCGCCCTCGCAGGCGCTACAAGTTTCAAGTTTGGGAATACGTAAAGGCGCCGTCAGGCCGGCGGCTGCATCTTCGAGTGAAATTTCCAGGTCATAGCGCAGGTCTGCGCCACGCTGCGCCGCGGAGCGGCGGGCACCGCCACGAGCGCTTCCCCCACCAAACACATCGCTGAAACCAAACAGGTCACCCAGAATATCTTCCAAGCCGCTGAAGCCCGGAGCTCCCCATGCGCCGCCGGCGCCGCTCGAAACTCCGGCATGACCAAACCGGTCATACCGTCTTCTTTGCTCGCCGTCGGAAAGAATTGCGTAGGCCTCCGCCGCTTCCTTGAACCGATCTTCAGCCTCGCTGTCATCCGGATTCTTGTCAGGATGATGCTGCAAGGCAAGGCGCCGGTAAGCGCTCTTTATTTCCTGTTCAGTAGCAGTTCGGGAGACGCCCAAAACCTCGTAATAGTCACGTTTGCTCATCGCTTAATCAGTAGTTACTTTCTCTAAGATCGCAACACTCGGCGGCCACGAAACCCGAGCTGAAGCCCCGTTTTCCCTGGCCGCCGGTTGATTCTATGATTCGCTAATGAATCTCTTCAATTTCGCGGGATTCAGCATTAGCCTCCGGATTCATCATTGCCGTGGTCAATTGTTTTGCCAGACGTTCGACTCCATCCAATGCCCGGCCAATTTCATCCAGCGCCTTCGTGTTAATTGCCTCCTCGCCTTCACTCAGCACGCGCGTGCCAATCTGTTGATCGTTATCGGACAGCAGGCCGCCAAACTCAAGGAATGTGCGCTGCGTGTTTCTGACCAGGCTTTCCAGCTTATTCCGTAGCGCAATCGCTTCCCTGACCTCCTTATCACTCTCGGCGGACGTTTCCGCTTCCCTGATCAACCGCTCGATCTCGTCCGGCGAAAGGCCGGAGGTTGGGGTAATGCGCATTTGCTGTTCGCGCCCGGTGGCCTTGTCCTGGGCCGAGACGGAGACGATACCGTTGGCGTCAACTTCGAACGATACTTCGATCTGCGGTACACCTCGAGGGCTCGGCGGTATCCCGACCAGTTCGAACTTGCCGAGGGAGCGGTTACCTTCAACGACTTCGCGCTCGCCCTGCAGAATATGAATCTCTACCGAGGCCTGGTTATCGACGACCGTCGTAAAAATCAGACTGTTGCGCAGGGGGATTGTTGAATTCCGCTCGATAATCTTCGTGAATAAACCGCCTCTGGTTTCGAGACCCAGGCTGAGCGGCAGCACGTCCAGAAGCACAATGTCTTTGACGTCGCCGGTGAGCACGCCCCCCTGAATGGCTGCGCCCATGGCCACGACTTCGTCAGGATTTATTTCCGCCGAAGCCTTCTTGCCAAATATTTGCTCGACGGTCCGTTCGACGATCGGCGAGCGTGTCTGCCCGCCCACCAGAATAACTTTGTCTATATCCGTCGCCTGAAGCTTGGCATCGCGCAGAGCATTTTCGCAGGGCTCGACCGTCTGCTGCACCAGATCGTTAACGAGTTCCTCGAACTTTTCGCGGGACAAGCTGCGATTGAAGTGCTTGGGCCCGGAAGCATCCGCGGCAATGAAAGGCAAATTAATTGTCGTCTCGTTTGTGGAAGACAACTCGCATTTCGCCCGTTCAGCGGCTTCCTTCAAGCGCTGCAGCGCCAGACGGTCCTTACGCAGGTCGATCCCATTCTCCGTACTGAACTCGTCTGCCATCCAGTTCATGATGCGCTCATCGAAGTCCTCACCGCCCAGATAGGTATTGCCCGAAGTGGACAGCACTTCAAATAAGCCGTCGTTCATTTCGAGGATCGAGACGTCAAAAGTACCTCCGCCCAGATCGTAAACCACGATTCGTTCAGATTCCGATTTACCGAGCCCATATGCCAGGGCCGCGGCCGTAGGCTCGTTAATGATTCGTTCAACGTGAAGCCCTGCGATCTTACCAGCGTCCTTGGTGGCCTGCCGCTGAGTGTCATCGAAATACGCAGGGACCGTTATGATGGCGTCAGTAACTGCTTCGCCCAGGAAGTCTTCGGCGGCGGCCTTGAGCCTTTGCAGCAGAATGCCGGAAATTTCGGGCGGACTATAGATCCGGCCCTGCACACGGATGCGGGCATCACCGTTTTGCGAATCAACAATTTCGAACGGGGAAGATTCGCGCATCCGTTGCGCTTCATGAGCACTCAACTTGCGCCCAATCAGACGCTTGACCGCATAGACAGTGTTCGCTGCATTTGTTACTGCCTGGCGTTTGGCGATTTGCCCTACCAGCCTTTCGCCCTTATCGGTAAACCCCACGACACTAGGCGTAGTTCTGCCGCCTTCCTTGTTCGGCACAATCTGCACTGCCCCGCCCTCTAGAACAGCGACGCAACAGTTTGTCGTGCCCAGGTCTATTCCGATTATTTTGCCCATAAGTCTTTAGGGGAGGAACGGATGAAAGTGTTGTTCTTGATTAACCATCGCGCGAAGGTTCGGTGGCAACTTTGACCATTGCGGGCCGCAAGAGCCTTTCGCCTATGCGGTAACCTCGTGCAAGTTCCTGAATCACCGTCTCCGGCTCGTATTCATCGGTTGGCTCCGACACGACCGCTTCGTGAACGTGCGGATCGAAATGCTCTCCTATCGCGGGAACTGTTTCCAACCCCAACGACTCAAGCACCTCGTTGAGTTGCTTGTTAATCAACTCCACGCCATGCAGGAAGTGACGAAACTCTTCCGATTCGTTAGCCTCGAGTGACCTCTCAGCCTCAAGCGCGCGACGCAGATTATCGATCACCGGGAGTAACTTGGATACGACTTCAGCAACCACGCGGCTCTGGGTCTCACCGCGCTCACGCTCGGTTCTTTTACGATAATTCTCAAAATCAGCCTGGCGGCGCGTGAATCGATCCTGCGTCTCCGCCAGTTCGTTCTCGACTCTCTTTAACTCCGCCCTGGTTGCCAGCAACTCTGCCAGCATTGGGCCTGACATTTCATCCCGTTTGGTATCAAGCCGCTCACCCGCCTCTTCACCTTCTTCGGACGAGTCAGCTTCACTAAGCGAAATCTCATCCTGCAACTCCACCTCTCCGGATTCGGAGCCCGGCTCGTCGCCTGTCCCTTCCTGATTGTTATCTTCCGCCTTGTCTTCCTCGTCGAAGAAGTGCACAGGAATGCTGCTCATCTCTTTTCTTTCTCGTCGGTCACCATGATTGCTCGAATATTTAGAACCGTTAAAGGGGCCGGATGAAACACCGTCTAAAGGGAAGCTGCTTCCTGCGACAACGTACGCTCAATTAGCCTCGCCATGTAGTTTACCACAGCCATCATACGCGCATATTCAATTCTCATCGGACCCACCACGCCGAGAGTTCCGGCAGTTTCCCCTTCCGCGATTTGGTAAGGCGCAGTAATCAGCGAGCAACTTCTCATCGAAGGCGCCGCGTGCTCCCGCCCAATAATAACCTTCACTCCTCCGGGAAACATTTGATCCTTCGCCACACACTCATTAAGGATTTTTACCAGCCGGGATTTCTCTTCAAAGGTACGGAAAAGTTCCCGCATTCGTTCTGCATCTGCAAAGTCCGGCTTGGCCAGCATATTGGACGCGCCATCGACGTAAACATCGCCTGCGGAGGCTTCTTCGTCAGCCAGACTTGTGTCACAAAGCAGGATCGCATTTCGCAAGAGTTTGTCGTAGAGAGCCTTCTCTTCCTGCATCAGCTCGAGGATTTCCGCCCGAATAGCCATCAAGCTTCGGCCGCGAAATTCCGTGTTAAGATAACGAGCTGTTCGTTCAAGATCCTCCTGACTTAGTTTCTCATCAACATGAATGATTCTGTTCCGGACAATATTTGCCGTGGATACCAGTATCACCAGGATCCTGTTATCAGCGAGTTGAAGAAACTCTATATGTTGCAGGAGGTTTTCCGCGAGCGACGGCCAGATGACGATGCCCACGCTTTCGGAGAGGGCTGAAAGGACGTGCGAGGTCCGTTCCATTAGCCGGTCAGGCTCCTCACGCGCGCCTCCGTTAGGAATCATCAAGAGCGCGTCAATGGCCATCCGATCGGACCGCGACAGCTTTGCATTCTCGAGTATATGATCGACATAAAACCGATAACCCTTGTCGGTAGGAATCCGCCCGGCGGACGTATGCGGCTGTTCCACCAACTCGGCTTCTTCTAACTCTCCCATGACATTGCGAATCGTGGCGGCGCTCAAACCCGCCGCATGCGCAAACCGATCCGCAAGCACGCGCGAGCCCACCGCCTCGCCGGTGATCAGATGTTCCTTGATAATCGCGGAAAGAACAGCTTGCCCCCGCGAATCAAAATCCGCTTTCGCATGTCGTTGAGCATTCATTGCGCAGATAACTCCCCTGACCCTGACCGCTTCGGCTTGAACCGTCACTTTCAAAGGTCCGGCCCAACCCAATTGGCCCTTGGGTGGAAGGCATGGCACTCAGTTTGGGCAGTATAAGTGATTCAATGACAAGCCCGCAAACATATGAGATGAAAAGGCAAAAGCCTGTTTTAAGTGCGCGGACCGGCGAGGTGGACTGGGGTACTTGCTTCCGGAAGATAAATTCGCTGAGATCAAACTAAGCGTTATCAGTAATAGACTTAGGCCGATCCCACAACGAGAGGTAAATAAGGGGGATCTAGGCTGAGGCCCTATCTGCCAAGCTTTCAATAGCTTACAAACAATGCGGGAACCCAGTTTGACGGCCCAAACGAACGCGCCCTAAGATGTGCGGGCCAGTTGCAAATTGAATATGCCCGAAGCCAATCACCATCTTAAAAAGGTATTCAGCGACGCCTTCAAACAACTCAGCGGCAGTCGATCCGTGCCTGACGTAGAAGTGAAGTTTTACCCGTACTCGGGGTCGCGCCACACCATTAGAATTCGCTCAGGGCGCGTGTATGTTCGCATCTCCGACGTGTTTAAGGGCGCACCCCCGGAGGTGATTCGGGCGTTGGCCTTCATACTGGTCGGTCGTCTGCTGTCGAGAAAGTCGCCCAAGATCTATGATCGCGTGTACCGCCAGTACGCCTTCACGCCGCAAGTGCTGAGGGCATCGGAAATCGCCCGGCGGAACCGCGGCCGGAAAGTAATTTCTTCAGCGCGGGGGCAGTTCTATGACCTTGAGAAACTTTTCGCCCGTCTGAACCGCCGCTACTTCGGCGGGAGTGTAGAAAAGCCCGATCTGACCTGGTCTCAAAGGCGCACTCGAAGCATCCTGGGTCGCCACGATCCCGTGCATGAAACTATTACGATTAGCAAGACGCTTGACGCAGTGGACGTCCCGGAATGGTTTGTTGAATTCATTCTGTTTCACGAAATGCTTCACATCAAACACCCGGCGCGGCTGGTGAAGGGCCGCCGCCAATATCATACAAACGCGTTTCGCACTGATGAACAACGGTTTCACCGGTATCAGGAAGCGCAGGACTGGCTGGATCGAGTAGTGAGACAACGTCACGTGCTTCGTGCGCGGGCCGCCTAAAAGAATTTGTGGAACTTTGACAGGGACCGGACGTTAACTCGATTGAGGTAGGTGGGCTCCTCCTCGGGCGGGCTAAAGAGAATGCCAGGTTTCGACCGAAGCATTTTCCGCGGCCCGCTCTTTTTGTTTGGTACCGCAGACTGCCAGTCTGCGCAAGCTGGCAGCTTGCGCTACCTCGAGAGAACCATGCTGGACAAATGGCGCACCGGGTGGCTAGACTACGCGCTTTGCCACGGTGACTTTGTGCTCGCCTGCGAGCGCTAACCTCCGACATACGGCAAAATTCGGTTCAGGAGTCATCTTAGACTATGGCAATTTCGGCTACTCAACTACGACGCGGTATGGTAATCGTCTTCGAAGGCCAGCCATGCAAGGTTGTCGAATTTCGTCATCACACGCCTGGTAACCTGCGCGCAATGGTGCAAACAAAATTAAAGAACATTCGCACCGGCTCTTCTTTCGAACATCGGTTCCGCTCAGCTGATACGATTGAGCGGGCTTCCCTGGAGCAGCACGAGATGGAATACCTGTATTCGGACGGTTCCCACCACCATTTCATGAACACGGAGAACTACGAGCAGACGGGCCTGAGCGAAGAGGACCTGGGTGATGCAGCACAATGGCTGACACCGGGACTAAAGATTCAGGCCGAATTTTATGAAGGAGCGCCCATCGGCGTCGAATTGCCTCCCTCCATGGAATTGACGGTGACCAGAACTGATCCAACCCTGAAGGGCGCCACAGTCTCCAATGTGAACAAGCCGGCAACTCTGGAAAACGGAGCCACGGTGCTGGTTCCCCCTTTCGTTAACGAAGGGGATCGCATCCGGGTGGATCCGACCGAAGGCAGATACATCGAACGCGCCAAGTGAGAAGTGACATCGGATTCGATCTGTGGAGTGAACTTTCGCCATACAGACCGAGCCACGTGCCACTACGGATTGAAGTCAAGAGCCCCCTCCCAGTCCGTGAACATCAGAAGCACAAACTGAAGTCCGGGCCACGTCTCGACCTATGTATTTCGTCTATAGCCTTCTTTTGGCAATCGGATTCATCGCGTTAATCCCACGCTTTCTTTTCGACGCTCTTCATCACGGCAAATACGTCGCAGGCTTTCGTGAACGCCTCGGGCAACTTCCTAACCTCGCCACTCGAGAGCGTCCCCGTATCTGGATTCATTGTGTCTCGGTCGGCGAGACGCAAGCCGCGCGGCCATTAATTAACGCACTTCACCGTCATTTTCCTTCCCACAACTTTGTAGTTTCGACGACTACCTTGACCGGTCAAAAACTGGCTCGCGAGGTTTTTCGAAATGAAGTCGAGGCGGTATTCTATTTTCCTTTTGACTGGGCCTGGACCATCCGCCGTGCCTTACGAATAATCGATCCCGCTGCAATTCTCATAATGGAAACCGAGCTGTGGCCACGCCTCTTACACGAATGCCGCAAGCGAAAGATTCCCGTTTCCATAGTCAATGGCCGCATCTCTGACACTTCGTTCCGCCGCTACAAATGGATTCGGGCTTTTATCGCTCGCGTCGTTGATGACATCAATCTTGCGTTAATGCAGTCGGAGCAGGACGCCGAGCGTATTCGTCAACTCGGTCTCGCGCCGAATCGAGTGGCAGTAACCGGTA
>JBDUCF010000079.1:0-9488 GCA_040003545.1 Pyrinomonadaceae bacterium
GATACTCAGCTTTGGCAGCCACTGTAACCACCGCCAGAATCAATCCTGAATTATTCATCGGCAGCAGCATACGTCCCGCGAGTCGCCTACTGGTTATTTCCCTCTCTCTGATCCTGCTTCTCGGACTTGGCTTTCGCCTCTTTCAACTCGGCGCCGAAGGACTAAGCGAGGACGAGCTTAACAAGCTCGCTGCCGTCGAAGATTACCGGGCGCACGGATTGACGGCGGCGAACGGCGAGCATCCGATGTTGATGAAGGCCATTCTGACTCTTAGTATTGTCGGCGCTGATCACTGGAACTCTTCCGGTTGGGTGGCCGGGGATCCGGGGTTGCGAATCTCGACGGAGAGCGCGCTTCGTCTGCCGGGAGTTATTCTGGGCGCGCTGGTTTCTCTGTTGCTTTTCCTGGTTGCCGCGGAGTTATTCGGTAATCAGATAGGCCTGCTGGCAGCCGCCTTTTGGGCGGTGGATCCGAGCGGCATCGCCTTCAGCCGCATAGCCAAAGAGGATATCTTCCTCCTCTTCTTCTTTTTGCTGGCGAACGTTTTCTGGTTGCGAGGACAGCGGGCTGCGGAAGGTCGCGCCGGCCGGCCGGAACCTTATTACTGGGCGACGGCTGCTGCTTTTGGCGCCATGATGGCCTCCAAATATCTTTTTCACTTCTTTGCGATCAGCGTCAGCTACTACTGGATCTTTCAGAGCATTCCCGCAACGCGCTGGCGGTTGGGCCCGCGCAAGTGGTTGATCTTCTTTGCGATCATGGGCCTCGCGTTCTTACTTTGTAATCCGGGGATTCTTCTTCCGGGTATCTGGCGAGAGATCCTCAAATTCGCCGGTGAACATCGCATCGGCCATGACGGGTACGAATTCATGGGCCGCCTTTATCATAACCAGATGACACTGTGGCTGCGGGGCTCTCCCTGGTACTTTTACTACGTCTTTATGGGAGTCAAGCTGCCGGTTCTGGAATTGGTCGCGTTCCTGATCGGCCTGGTGTTGTTGTTTCGCAAGCGCTTTGGCGACGGTCGATTCTTTACGCTCTTCTGGCTGATGCTCTGGTTCTTGCCATTCACGGTGTTGGGAGGAAAGTTCACACGCTACTTCACTATGGCCCTGCCGGCGGTCTTGATCACCGCCGCCATCGGAACCTCTGCAGCCGCACAATGGCTGTCGAGCCTCGCCAGCCGCCTGAGTCCCGAATCATCATGGAGCCGGCGTGTTCCTCCCCTGATCTCGTCACTGGTGCTGTTGCTTTCAGCGGTCGCCTCGGCGAGGGCAATGCCACATTACAGGCTCTACACAAATGCAATAGGTGGGGGCGCTACGAAAGCCGGGTTTTACTTCCCCCATGACGAATTCTATGACTCCAGCGTGCGCGACGCTGTTAGCTTGATTACTGTACGCGCCGGTTACGGGGTTCGTATCGGTTGCGAAACTCCCACCCTGGTGAAGTACTACGCCAAACTTGCAGGTCGCGAAGACCTGAATCCCATTTCCCTTTCCGATCGTGAGGCCCTGAGGGGACTCAGGCCGGGGGACTTCATAATAATCGCGCGCGGGCGCCGCTACTTCAGTAACGACGCTATCGTTAAGAGGTTATCTGAAGCTGCGATCCCAGTCGGCACCGTGAACCTTGGCAGCGTACCTGCGATCTACATTTATGCGCTGGACGAGGCGATGGTCCGCGAATTGGATACGGCGATCGAATTGATGTCCATGACATCGGGAAAACGTGCCTGGCACTTGTGACACTGCGGTTTCCATCACACTGGGCCCCATCCGCAGAGCGCGACCGGGTTAGCCTTCCGGAGCGTTGATTCCACCACTTAATGGCAGCGAACGGCATAGCTCTTGCTGAACGGATTTTGTGCTAATATCACACTACATACTCCGAGCGAAGGAGCTCGCGTCATGATTTATCAGCGCAGTAAATTCGCTCCTCTCGGAGCCTTTGCCAAAGGATGGAAACGCAGTAAGTGATGAATCGCGTTCCCATTTTAAACAGTGCGCGGCAAGCGGTCATTGCGGTCGCTGCCCTGCTCCTGGCACTTTCGCCGGCGGCTCATATTAGCTGTCTGGCACAATCGTCTCCGAAAGGAGACTCTGCATCCTTCACGCCCCCCAGCGATTTATCTCCCCGATTTCGAATTGAACGTCGGTCCGTCCAGGGAGGGGCCGAGCTGATTACTATCTTCGGACGGCTCGATGGATTAAATCCGGGCGCACAAACCGGCGAAACCGATTCAACGCCTGACACTCCTCTTGTCAGCATCGTGCGCGACACGTTGGGTGATACCAATCCAGAAAATGATCGATTGCGCTACGTCTGGATGCTTACGTATACGAGTCCGACACTGGGTCAGCGCATGGCAGCGGCCGTTCCCTTCCTCTACAAGCGTGTCGGTAGCCGCAGTCAGGCTTCGGGAAACCCGCCGCCGCCTTTGATAGATCTGGCCGTAACCGATCAACAGGTCTGGAACAATTTCTTCTGGGCAGCACTACAGAACCTCTTCTTCGATACCTACGGCGTTCCCATTAAGGCTTCGAGCCGCACCTATAGGCGCAACCTTTCAGACTATCGTCGCGCGCATGTCATAGATGCCCTGGCCATTCTTTCTTTGTACCAGGCTACTGAGACCGCGCCCGCGGTTTTCACTGAGGCAGAGCTAAAAGAGATTCAGGGACGCTTGATTCTTTCTGATAAGCTATTCGGCGGCATCGTCAGCAACGCTCGGCTGGAAAGAGTTGTGGACAGCCATGCGACTCAGGCCCTCGACGAACGCGGGCACAACTGGGAACTCCTGCGCCAAAGGGCTGAAGCTGAGTCGCTTTACTTCGAGCCGTTGGGATTGGCGGAGGGAACGGCAACGCATGCGATTCTTTGGGTATCGCGCGCCGACCTGGAAGCCCAATCGGGCCGCCCATTCGATTCCCGGTTTCTGAATATCGCCAGCCCCTGGTCAGACAAGCGCCTGCTGAAGTGGGAAGGCTATGCGGAGAAGCGCTACTTCGACAGCGATAGTCGTCGCGTGGATGCCGGAACCCCGGGAGCCCATCCGGTGGAAATGATTCCTCTTGCGCTGTACGGTCTGGACCATCCAAAGATTCCGATCCTGCTCGTCGACTTTCGCGATGGCCTGAATCCAAAGAAACGAGAGATGTCCCGGCGCATGCTTCAGGATGTGACGCGTGACATCTTTTCACTTTCCGCGTTCGGCGATCTGCCATACTTTCTCGGGCGCTCGCTCTACGACTTCGTTACCGGGCGACGGGGCATTGATCTTAATCAACCGTCGCGGCTGCAGAGCTACGCCGAATTGAAACTGCTGCTCTCTTTAAATGCCTCGCTCGATTCAGATTTGCGAAAAGAGATAGCACATCGACTCGAGACTGTGCCAATGAACCCCCTGCTGAATGACGGGCCGGCCGAGGCCAGGCTGGCGCGCGATCAGTACAAAGCTCTGATTGAGTACACGCAAAAGCCCGATGGGCTGGCGGCGCGACTTCAGCGCGATCGCCGCGCCGAGATGGTGCCGCTCAAGCACAACCGCGGCGAGCGAATGCTTCTAGGCCTGGCCAACGTGCTCAGTTTTGGGCGCTACGTTCATCGCGAAGACGAGACTCCAGAACTGGCGAGACGTATGGAACTGGCCCGCCGAATCGAATACCACGAGCGCTTCCTGCGGAAAGTGGCAGCTTCCACCCCGCAGGTTGAAATCGTGTGGAATATCGACGACGTACGGCGCTCTTTGCAGTTTCTCGCGGAGAATGGCGCCGAGGCCGGCGGCAGCGCGGCCAGCGCCGCGGGACGCATCTTCGCGCGTACGGAGGATATAGAAACACGACGACTGTGCCTGAGTGCGCTCTATAAGATCGACAACAAAACTGCCAGGAACGAACTGCTGCGCATCTACCGCCAAGAACAAGCCAGCTCTGAGGTGCGCACCGCCATTGCTGACCATCTCCGAGAGCGAACCGGCGACGTCAAACGCGCTGCACCCACCGAAGCAAAACCAGCCCTGGGCCTCAGCGGACAACCATAAATGGGGGCGGAGCGCGAATGAGCGAAACACCCGGGGAGCACGATCGGGCTAGACGAATTCCGGGATATCCCTGGCTGGCGCCGGCGCTGCTCCTGCCATTGCTGTTGTTTTTTGCGCCTGCGGGTGCGCGGGCGCAGGTCACCCGCGTGGTGGTCATCAAAGTAGACGGACTACCCAACGACATGGTTGACGAGTTTGTGCGCGAGCGCAATCCTCAAACCGGAAAATCCCTCCTGCCGTGGATTGACCACGTCTTCTACCAGGGCGGCACGCGCGTCACTAACTTCTACGTGCGCGGCATGAGCCTCTCGGCTCCTTCCTGGTCGTTGCTCGACACCGGACAACATCTGCAAATCAAAGGCAATGTCGAGTTCGACCGGTTCATTCTTTATTCTTACGATTATCTGAATTTCCTTCCTTTCTATTTCAAGAACGCCGGCGGCGGAAACGTGGACATGCCAGGAGTCGAAGTGCTCGATTCCCTCGGAGTACCTTTGCTGATGGACGCCTTTCCCAGGAAGGAGAGGTTCCCCAGTTTTCAGCTCTATCAACGCGGGATGCGGTTCTCTACTCTGGGGCGCAGCGCCCAGGCCAAATTCCTGCGAAATCCTTTTGAGCTGCTGGAGGAATGGACCGCCGGGCCCGAGCTGCGCAGCACGATCACGGATCAACTGGAGCGCGAGCTGACCCAAAAGCTTTCTGATCCCAATGTGCATTACCTTGATTTTTACTTAACCACCTTCGATCACGTCGCGCACCACAACCGCGATCGTGATTCGCACCTTCATGCCATCCAGGAACTCGACGGAACAGTGGGCAGAGTCTGGTCGGCTATCCAAAAGACTCCGCAAGCTGCACAGACTGCGCTGATTCTGGTTTCAGACCACGGCTTCAACACGGACGAGCGTGCTTACAGTCAGGGATACAATCTCGTAAAGCTCCTGGGCAGCGCTGCCGGTGGCGGCCATCACGTCATCACTAAACGGCGCCTGATGATGGACTACGCTATTAAGGGGATTAACCCGCTGGTGGGATTGATTACCACTACCACAGCACAGTCTTACTATTTGAAAGGCCAAAGTAGCGAGTACCCGACCGCTCTTTTGGATTTCGATGGAAACGAGCGGGCCGCCATCCACTTGCGCGACAGCGATCTTAATCTGCTTCACATACTTCTGCAGCAGCTTCAGCAGAAAGAGATTTCACCGGCGATCAGAAAGGCAGCAACCGAAACCTTCTTCGCAACCATCGACCGGCGTCGGGCCCGCTGGCAGAACGATCTGGATCAACTGACGGAAGAGCTGCCTCCTTTGCAACGACATATTGATAAGTTGCAGGCATTGTGGGATTCGAAGCCGAAGAAGTGGTCCAAAGAGGACCAGGAATCAGGGTTGGACGAGGCGTCGCGTCGAGTCTACACGCAGATGGCTCAGGAGATGGAGCTAAAGCAACGTTACGGCAAATACGCTATGGCGCTGCGGAAGTTGCTGTTGCTTCGACGCGAAAACTTCAATCCCGGGAACTTGCGTATTGAGGATGTGATACCTCCGCGGGCCCTGGGTGAAGGAAACAGTATTTACGAGCTGCAAAACTATGTTGCCGGTATCGCTCCTGGCGGGCTGACCCTGCAACCCGATGCTTCATTGGATCTGGAACGAAGCCTGGTGCGGATCGATTACTACACCTTGCTGCACGGGATTTCAGTGCGTAACAATTTGCAGGCGGGCCTATCCAGTCGCCCCGTAGATTTCATCGCCACTCGCCTGCCTCGCGAATCAATCGTGCCGGCGCTTGACGGGGACGCGAAGCCCGATGGGGACGTGGTTTGGCTTTATGGCGGACCAGAAGAGCAGGCTTTGATCCTTGCCCGCACCGAAGCATCCGGAGATATGAACTTGCGGTATCTGCCAGTCTCCGGGCTGCGTCAGGACCAGGACGGCACCGTCCACTTCGAGCGCGCTGTTTGGAGCGTTAATCTGCCGCTCAAGATTTTGGAGGACCAGAACCTGAATGCGCCATCCGGTTCGCGTATTGAATGGTTAAGCGGCTGGCATTCCGACCTGGAATGGTTGCACGCGCTGCACAAAACCGAATACTCTAACGCTCTGGTTGGACTCAACGAACAATTTACTTTGTTCACCACGAAGGAGACGGCAGCAGACGCGCCGGGGCTAACTGCCGATGAGCGCTTGCTGCGACGCTTTCGGCGACGGCAACGCCGGCTGGTGGAAACAGACCTTCTTCTCGTGGCCCACGACCATTGGAATTTCGATGTACGTGGCTTTAATCCCGGAGGAAACCACGGCTCGTTCTTTCGTAAGGCGACGCACTCAACCCTGATGTTTGCAGGCGGCGAGCTCTCCGGAATTCCCAGGGCGAAGGTCGTGGCAGAACCTTACGACAGCTTGAGTTTTGTTCCGACCGTGCTCGCGTTGACCGGCAAATTGCAGGCAGATAACGTCCCCAGCGCTGCCCTGCTGGAGCGTGGGTTTAGCAAATTTCCCGGCCGCATCATTCCCTTGTCCACTGGTCATTCTCCAACTGCCCGAGATACCGCTCCGATTGCGAAGTGAACGCGTTGATTAGTACCCAAGAAAATATTGTCGGGACCCCGCCAGACGATGACGCTATACAGAAATCTCCTGAGACATCCGGTCCGGCGAGCGGCCGCCGATCCATTCTTTGGCTCCAGGCTATCGCCTTCCTATTGGGTCTGGCTCTTCTCGTTTACGTTATTAACCGGGTCGGAGTCCAGCCGATCTTTGATGCCCTCAGCCGCATTGGTTTCGGTTTCTTCTTCTTGCTAATCATAACGGGCTCGCGTCACGTCTTGCGCACGATGGCCATGCGTATAGCCGTCCCGCCAGAGCACCGGCGCTTCAGCTTCTCCCAGGCGTTTGCGGCACGTCTGGGCGGAGAGTCGATAAGCTTTCTGACTTTTGCCGGGCCGCTGCTGGGTGAAGCAACGAAGGTGGCGCTGCTGCGCAAGCGCGTTCCTCTTCTCCACGGCGTACCTGCCCTGGTGGTCGATAATCTTCTTTACAATCTTTCAGTTGTCTTCTTCATTCTCAGCGGCGCTTGCGTAATGCTGATTTCTTATCCGCTGCCTGGGGTGGTGCGCGAAGTCCTGATCGTTATTGCCGCGTGCTCATTGCTGGGAATCCTTGCCGCCGCTTTCGCCACCAGCCGGCGGGTGCTGGTTCTCACCTGGATAATAGACATGCTGGTGCGTCTCGGCATTCATTCAAAGGCCATCACATCGCGACGGCATCACATTCATCGTATCGAGTTGACGGTCTATGGCTTCTATCGGAAGCATCCCCGATCCTTCTTCGGAATGCTGGGGCTCGATTTTCTTTCGCATGCGTCCAGTGTGGTGGAAGTTTACGTGACTCTAAGAATGCTTGGTTTCTCTCCGCATGTTGGTGGCTCTTATGTAATCGAATCTCTTACGAAGGTGATCAACTTCGTCTTTGGATTCGTGCCGGCAACGATCGGAGTTTATGAAGGCGGCACGGAGGTCATTTTGCAAACGCTGGGGTACGCCGCGGCCACCGGAGTCACCCTCGCAATTGTGCGCAAGGCCGGGATTGTTTTCTGGACTGTCATCGGTCTGGTTATACTGACCGGGCGCGCGCTGCCAAATGCATGGCGTCGCCTGGTTGATCGCAGTCCGAGGCTCCGCAAAGTTATGGATAGTCTTGTTATCTCCAATATCGCGCACCGACCGGCCCGCACGGTCGTGACTGTCGCCGGCATCGCCGTCGGGGTCCTGATGATCGTATTTACAGTGGGTCTGGCGCACGGTGTTCTGCACGAACGCGGTCGCCGGGAATCGAACATTGGCGCTGAGATTATGGTCCGCGCTTCGGGAACTCTCGGTCTTGGCGGATCGCAACCTCTGGTCGTTCCGGTATCCCACGCGGCTGAGTTGGCCCGCGTAGAAGGGGTGCGGTTAGCTGTTCCTATTGCTCAGAGTTTCGATCGCAGTGACAGAGGTTTCGGCAGCCGCTTGATCGATGGCATTAATTTTGACGAATACGCCGCCCTAAACGGTTTGACAATTAAGGAAGGCAGAAAACTTTCGGGTGGGGACGAGGCGATCATCGATCCGGTTTGGGTACAGCAGCGCCAGGCCAAAGTAGGTTCGACCGTTCTACTCTACGAGCGGCAGTTTCGCATTGTCGGCATCTACGAACCGCCGGGCGGAGGCCGCATCAAGATTCCACTCGCTACCATGCAGGACCAGCTCGGCGGCGAAGGGCGATGCAGTTCGATTCTGGTGGCCTGCGTTGATCCGGCCAGGCAGGAGGAGGTGGCCGCCCGCATCAAGGAACGTTTTCCCGATGATCAGATCGTCTTCACCCGTGATCTTCCCGAGCTTTATGCGTCGGGCGTCCCGGCGTTGAATGTGTTCCTTGACGTGGTCGTAAGCGTTGCCGCAGCCATAAGCATGTTGGTAATTCTGCTGGCGATGTACACCACGGTAACTGAGCGCACCCGCCAGATCGGCATACTTAAATCACTGGGGATGTCGAAAGGCTCCATAGCCTGGGCCATTCAAAAGGAAGCTATGCTCGTTAGCCTGCTGGGAGTAATCGTCGGAGTTATTCTGACCTTCGCCACCCGCTTTGCCGTGATGCGCTCGACTTCGTTGACAGTTGAGATTGAGCCGAAATGGATTCTGGTTGCATTGGGCGTGGGACTTGTCGGCGGAACTATTGGCGCGCTCTATCCTGCGCTTCGAGCCGCCAGCCAGGATCCGGTTGAGGCATTGAGTTACGAATAGACCTCCCCCTCGGATGACTTGACTGTTTAGTTCTATCCCTTTTGTTTCGCTCTGATCCGCGTTTATCCGCGTGAATCTGCGGCTAATAATCCAAAGGCAAACTTTAGCCGCGGATTAACGCGGATATTCACGGATATGAAAAAGCCCGCTCAACAGCATCAAAGTTCTTGAGGAGGGACACTTCCATGGCCGCAGCAGGTGGAGCAGCGATCGCCGCCGCGATTGCAAACGCTATTAAGGCCAATGGCGTGCTGGTTCGGGTCGAGCCCGCGGACTTTCAGAACATCCTCCGCAAGGTCGAGGAACCGCTCGTCGTTTACGCCAGGGGCGGAATATTCTCGACCAGCCATCAGTATTTGGTCAGTTACAAGGGGTTCGCTTTCTTCACAAAATCATCCAGTCCGATTCTGCTTCCCTCAGAAGTGGAGACAATTGTGGCGAAGAAGATTTGGATTCCCGGTTAGGTGGTGTATGCTGCGCCGCGCGCCAAACCACTGGGTCAAAGAACTGAAGAGCCTTCGTACCTTCAACTAGCAAACAAGAGGAACCAGCATGAGACTAAGTCCCATCAAAAACAGCGCCCCGTTAATGGCCAGTTTGCTGCTGGTCCTGCTGGCAACAGCCAATGTGTCGACACCCGCGCGGGCACCACTACCG
>JBDUCF010000423.1:0-2830 GCA_040003545.1 Pyrinomonadaceae bacterium
AAAAATCTGAACTGCCAACTCAATTGCATCCTTCCACACAGGCAGTTCTTCGAATCGTGAATATTTCATCGTTGCACTCCTTACAAAAGTTTAGTGGACAAGGACACTTATCCACCGCCAATCTCAGGACTTCAATCCGAGACTGGTTATGCAAGGAATTACAACCATGAAAGAGATTTTGCAGGCTGCCGGTTGCGTCTCGTTCTAGTAAGCGTATCTATTCGCAGTAATCAGCACGTCCGCGATGCGCTGTCGCGCGGTGATCGTGTTCATCGGCGTCAGCTTGGTGAAACGCCGCAGCGCTGCCAGCAACGTCCGCAGTTCATCTCCCTCCGACATCCCCGCCAGCGTGTTCTTCGCCCGCGCCTCGATACGCTCGACCGCGTCGTTGCAAAACACGCGCGTCATATCGATGTAGCGTGCCGCAGCCTCTTCACCTTGCGAAGCAGCCAGCTTCTGCGCGCGCAGAATCGCGGATTCCATCGCGTACGCATCCATGATGATGTCGGCAATGCCCAGCAGAATTTCCTGCTGCTCGCCCAGCTTCATCATGTATTTTTGCGCCGCCGTTCCCAGCGTCATCAGTGCAACCTTCTTGGCGTTCTGCGCAAGCTTCTGCTCCGTTGCCAGAACTGCTTCGTCCTCGTCAAAACTGGCCATCTGCGGCGTCAGAATTTCGTCCATCAGCGCCTGCGCAGCCGGCAGTAATGCCAGATGGCCGCTTAGGGCCGCCTTCATCAACCGGCCAGGGATCAACATGCGATTGATCTCGTTTGTGCCTTCGAAGATCCGATTGATGCGCGAGTCGCGATAGGCGCGCTCCGCCGGGTAGTGCGCGGAATAGCCATAGCCGCCGTAAATCTGGACCATCTCATCAACCACGAAGTCACAATACTCGGAAAGCGCAACTTTAATGATCGAGCATTCCGCCGAATACTCTTCAATCGCCCTCATCTTGGCATTCGGATCATGGGGGTCGGTAATCGCCGCTTCGATCATACCTAAAGTGCGGTAGGTCATCGACTCGCCAACCCAGGCGCGAATCGCCATCTCCGCAAGTTTCGACTTGATTGCCCCAAATGAAGAGATTGGTTTCCCAAATTGCTGGCGCTCGTTTGCATAGCGCACGGCTTCATGAATCATCAACTTCATTCCGCCGACGCACATCGCGCCGAGTTTGAAACGGCCGATATTGAGCGTGTTGAAAGCAATCTTGGCGCCCTTGCCTACTTCGGCGAGCATGTTTTCGACTGGCGCTTTTGCATCCGTCAGTACTAGCGGGGTCGTGCTGGAGCCCTTAATTCCCATCTTGTGTTCTTCCGCGCCGGGCTGAACACCGTCCTGCTTCTCCACGATGAACGCCGTAAACTTATCGCCGTCCACCTTGGCGAACACGATGAATATATCGGCAAAGCCCCCGTTGGTGATGAACATCTTCTCGCCATTAAGAATGTAATGCGTTCCGTCATCGCTGAGCCGCGCGGTCGCCTTGGCCGCCATCGCGTCGGAGCCGGAGCCTGCTTCAGTCAGCGCGTATGCCGTTATCAGTTCGCCTGAGGCAATCTTTGGCAGATACTTTTGCTTGGCTGCTTCCGTGCCAAAGTAAATGATGGGCAGCAAGCCAATGCCGCTCTCAGCGCCGAGGGTGGTAGCAAACGAAGCGCAGCGGCCAATGTTTTCACCGACAAGGGCGCCGCTCGTCTGGTCCAGGCCAAGTCCGCCGTATTCTTCAGGAATGTTCGCGCTAATCAAACCGAGGTCGGCTGCTTTCTTCACCAGCTCGCGCGCCAGCTTCCAATCGTGATGCTCGAGCTCGTCAACACGGGGATTTACTTCGTTGTCGATAAACTGACGCGTCGTCTCGGCGATCATGCGATGCTCTTCAGTGAAGTCTTCCGGCGTGAAGATATCTTCCGTCGTTCTTTCTTCAATCAAGAACGCGCCACCTTTGATGATTTCTTTTTGTTCGATTACGGCTGCCATATCTTTTCCTTTCAAAAATTGGGTCTTAAGCTTAGACTTGTTTGCTGATTTCTTCCGGCATCGAACTTCGCGTCTCAGGATAAGCCTCAAGAATCCGCATTAGATCGAGCTCGTCTTTCTTTCGTTTCGTCGCCCGGCGACTGTCATCCTTCCAGGCCCAAATTTTTCCCTGCACAAGTTTTGATAAAGACGCCACCGGTACCTGCTCACCGAGAACTTCCTTGATCTGTGTATCCTGTAAAAAGTCTTGATAGCGGGGATCTGTGCTCAACTGAATTCTAAGTTCGCTGCCTAGCATCCTGGCGTTTATCGAATGCGGAAACTCTTGTATTGAGAATCCTGACGCGCTGAGATCGTTTCTGATTGACTCTGCCTCAGCCGCCGCAACCACGACGTCAGCGTCCAATGTGTACACAGGCTCAACATAGCAGTTCACCGCCAAGCCCCCAATCAAACACCACCATCCATGCTTGTTGAGTATGCTAACGAGCAGCGCAAAGTCGGTACTTCCGCTGCCGGTCACGGCTTCAAATACTTCAGAAGCTGTCATTGGATTCTGCTTACTGCCTTCTGGTTACAGTCGCTCAAAAATTCCGGCCGCGCCCATGCCGCCGCCCACGCACATCGTAACCATGCCGTAACGACCGTTGCGACGTTCAAGCTCGCGCAAAATGCTTGCAGTTAACTTTGCACCGGTGCAACCGAGCGGGTGGCCCAGCGCGATGGCCCCGCCGTTGACATTCACTTTGTCGGGATCAAGCCCAAGCGTCTTGATAACCGCCAACGACTGCGCGGCGAACGCTTCGTTCAACTCGATCACGTCTATTTGATCCAACGTCAATCCTGC
>JBDUCF010000424.1:0-2828 GCA_040003545.1 Pyrinomonadaceae bacterium
GCATGCCCCCGCTGACTAACAGACTTGAATTCAATTCAATCAGCGGGGGCATGCTCCCTTCCTGACTGCGCTACTTTATCTTGAGTCTCGTCCAAACAAAACTTCTCAATCGCTCGGGCCACACCGTCGTCGTCGTTCGAAGCGGTCAAGTGGAAGCCCGGTACTTCGTGCAGCGCCGGCTCCGCATTGTTCATTACTACCGCCGTGCCCGCGAAATGTAACATCTCCAGGTCATTAAGATTGTCGCCGATGGCCATCACTTCATTCGCCTCAATACCCAGCTCCGCCGCCACCGCAGCCACTCCGGCACCCTTCGAAGCTTGCGGATGAACAACATCGAGCAGGCCAAAGTCCCGCGGTGCGTACAGGGTGGGAAAGATCTTCACGATGTTACCCAGCTCGTGAGTCAAAATCTCGTTGAGGCGGCGCATCGGTTCGCAGCGTCCTGAGAATGCGACATGGACCGGAGCATGATCCAGATAATCTTCGAGCGAATCTACTTTCCGTACTGCTTCTTCAAAGTCATCACCGTGGATATGGCGGGCCCAGCGAATGTACTCGACCAGGGCGTGGTTGTCACCGCTAATGTGATCGTAAATCATCACCCCCGCGCCTTCCGGATCGTCACTCACCAGGGCGTCTCCGCCCGCCGCGCGCCCGACACGAAGAACTTCGCGCGCCGCTTCCAGGGGAAGCAAGGTGGCTGAAACCGTTTCCAGCGTGCGCGCGTGTTTAGTCAGAGCTCCGTTATGCGATATCAACGGAACATCGAGTCCCAGTTCGAGCGCAATCGGCCGCGCATCACGGAAACGGCGGCCAGTGACGACCGCAGAGCGGACCCCCGCTTCGCGGGCCTGCGACAAAGCGTTTCGGTTACCCTCGCTCAAACGGCCGCGCGAATTAAGCAATGTGCCGTCAAGATCGAGTGCCAGTAAGCGGATCATAAAGGGAAGGAAAAGGTAAGAGGAAAAACGAAAAAAGGAAAGGAGAGCGGGAGGCTGCGCACTTTTCGCTTTTGCATTTTTCCTTTTACTTAGCGCCAGATTATCGCTCCACCTGACGGATTGGGTGGGAAGGCGCTATGATGTCGGGCCATTTCTTAACAGCGTGTCAACGGTAGTTTTTCGAGCTCCCCAGGGAAAGGATCCCCGGAAAACAATGAATGTAACTCATCTGGAATGCGCCGCCTGTGGCTTAGAGCACGAGGCACAACGCTTGCACAACCTCTGCACGAAATGCGGCAAGCCGCTGCTGGTGCGCTATGACCTGAAGCGTGCGGCGGCGACTTTGACAAAGGAAAATTTGCCCAGCAGAGGTTCTGATTTATGGCGCTACCGGGAAGTGCTGCCAGTAAAGCACGACGAAAACATCGTTTCACTCGGCGAAGGATGGACGCCGCTCGTGCGCGCCTCGCGGCTGGGCGCGCAGGTGGGCCTCGACCAGCTTTTCATCAAGGACGAGTCGCAGAACCCGACCCAGAGTTTCAAGGCGCGCGGCATGGCCGCAGCCGTGTCGATGGCGAAGGAGCTGGGCGCGCGCAAACTGGCAGTGCCGTCGGCAGGTAACGCAGCTGGCGCGCTGGCCGCCTACGCGGCGCGGGCGGGATTGGAAGCTTTCATCTTCATGCCGCGAGACACGCCGCGCGCCAACGTAGTCGAATGCGAACAGACTGGCGCCCACGTTACGCTGATGGATGGTTTGATAACTGATTGCGGCGCCGAGGTCGCGCGCCGCAAAGACCGCGAAGGCTGGTTCGATGTTTCGACTCTGAAAGAGCCTTATCGCATCGAAGGTAAAAAGACTTTGGGTTATGAACTGGCCGAGCAACTCAACTGGCAGCTTCCTGATGTGATCCTTTATCCAACCGGAGGCGGCACGGGTTTGATTGGTATGTGGAAAGCGTTTGACGAGATGGAGCAGATGGGCTGGATTGGCCCAAAGCGGCCGCGCATGGTAACTGTGCAAGCGGCCGGCTGCGCGCCCATCGTAAAAGCATTCGAGGAAGGAAAGGAATTCGCGGCCGAGTTTCCCAATGCGCACACAACCGCATCAGGGTTGCGCGTGCCAAAAGCGATCGGCGACTTCATGATCCTGGATGCGCTGCGGACGTCCGGCGGAACCGCTGTCGCGGTAACGGATGGAGAGCTAATCGCCGCAACGCGCGAGATTGGCGCTGTCGAAGGAATCTTTTGCGCCCCCGAGGGTGCGGCCTGTTTGCCGGCACTGAAGAAGTTAATGGCCAGGGGCTTCGTAAAGACAGATGATCGGGTTGTGCTCTTTAATACGGGAAGTGGTGTGAAGTATCTGGAGAGTTACACTGATTGAGATGTCGCGAATGTGTTCGGGGGTAATCAAGATGAAGTTCACGATTAAATGCGTTCGATTAGTGGTTCTGCTCGCCTTCTGTTGTGCGGGGGCGAACGTTTTCGGACAGTACGAGGGCGCAGCAGAGAAGCAACTGGTTGCCAACCAGGCCCTCGATTCAATAGTGACGATTCTCCAGGAAGTCGACGGCCAACCTCGCGAAGTTGGTTCGGGCGTAATTGTTCGCAGCGACGGCCTAATCCTGACGGCTTATCACATCGTCCGAGATGCGCGCCACGTGAAGATCAGATTACACAACGGCGAAATCTTCGATGCGCCTGAGCCGGTGGCTTACGATGAGCGTCGAAACATTGCTCTGCTACGTATTCCTGCTGTGGGCTTGCGCCCATTGCAAACTGTAACCAGCGAAGAAGGGGCAGTTGGCTCGCGTGTGTTTGTAGTATCGAGCGGTGCGAGCGAAACAGGAAATGCTTCCGCGGGCATCTTGAGTTCCGTTTCTCTTG
>JBDUCF010000080.1:0-9469 GCA_040003545.1 Pyrinomonadaceae bacterium
AACGCCGGCGCCAATGCCGCCGCCGTTACGTCCAACGCCAGACCACCCTGCGATTCAACCAGGCGCAACGCTGCTTCGCGCTGATACATGATTTCTTCGGCCACCGATTGCGTGAAGAGCTCGCGTTCGTTCTGCGGCGGCTCTCGCACGACGGCCTTCAGATCTCGATCGCCAATCGTGACCACCAGCGGCAGGTGACGCGGGCGCAGCAGTTTCAGCGAGGTTAGAAGATCGCGCGATCCTTCTTCATCGACGAGGTCCGTCAGAACTACGACCAGTGAACGTCGTTTACTATTGGCGGCAATGAACTCGAAAGCGCGGGCATAGGAAGGCTCGATCATTTCCGGCTCCACGGCATGCAACGCTTCCAGTGCCGCCTCGAGATGTTCACGCCCACGCTTCGGCGGCAGAAAAGCTTTTATGCGGCGGCCAAAGACAACCAGGCCGGAGTTGTCGCCCCCGCGAGCCGCCGCAGACATCAACGCCAGCGTAGCGTGCACAGCCGAATCCAGTTTAGTCTCGCGCTCGATGCGCGCTGTCATCAAGCGGCCGGCGTCGATGGCAATCAGGATCGTCTGGTCTCGCTCCACCTGATACTGTCGCGTGACAAGTTTCCCCCGTCGGGCCGTAGCCGTCCACGAGATGTGGCGCAGCTCGTCGCCGCGCACGTAATCGCGCATCGATTCGAACTCTCGCCCTTCGCCGCGCCATGAAGTCTTTCGATGCGATGACACTAATGAACGCGCTCCCAGGGCCTTCAGCTCCGCTTCGCGCGCGCGGCGCATATTCGGATACACCTTGACCGCTTGTAACTCGCCCACCCGCGTTTCTCGCCAGACCAGCCCGAAGCGCGACAGGTAACGCGCGGCAATGCTGCCAAACTCAAATAGCCCGCGTTTTGGTGGCGTCAAACCGTAGACGAGCGCTGCGGAGCTTTGCGCCTCTACCCGCAGCTGCGCCTCGCGCATACCCGAGATTTTCATTTGCGGTGGATACTCGTCTTTGACGCTTAATGAGACTGATCGTGGCGTTCCGTTTGATATGTTCACGCGAACTTCAGTCTCCGCACCCACTGCAAAGCGCCCGCCGAACTCTCGGGTAATGCGGACATTCGGAGGTAGCCGGCTGGTGCGCGCATCAGCGATGGCTGCAATCAGCAAAATGAGATCGTAAATAAGCGTGAACCAGCGCAACCACGGTCGCCCCCACGAGAGGGAAAGCGGAATGAAGCCAATCGCGAGCAGCAGATAGAAGAGACGTGTGAAGACGAAACGCATGGGTAGACAGAGGTCAGAAGTCAGAGATCAGAGGTAATCAGCCACAGATTTACGCGGATGAACACGGATAAGAAAGCGCAGAAAAAAGGTTTCTCAGCCGCTCCTCTGCGTATTCCTTCCCATCGAAATTATCCTGCTCTTTATGATCCCTGTTCATCCGCGTAAATCTGCGGCTCCGACCTCTGACCTCCGACCTCTGACCTCTAACCTCTATCGCGGCACCTCAGCGGTCTGCAGGATGTCGGTAATCACGGCATCGGGTGTAGCGCCATCCAGTTCGGCTTCGGCCCGCAGCGTCAGGCGATGGCGTAATACCGGCCGCGCAACGTCGCGTACGTCGTCAGGGGTCGAGAAGCCTCGGTCGCGTATTGCGGAAAGCGCCTTGGCACAAAGCAGTAAGGCGACTGCCGCGCGGGGGCTGGCGCCATAATGCACCGACGGATGCTCGCGCGTGCGGCGCACAATATCCACTACATAGCGCTGCACCCCGGGCTCCATGTGCATCGCCCGCACTTCCGCGCGACAGCGCGAGATAGCGTCTGCATCGGCCAGGGGGCGAATGTCAACTTGGTCCAACCGGCGCGCGTTGAAGCCGGCATTCCAGTTAGCCACTACCTGCTGCTCTTCTTCTTGGGAAGGATAATCAAGCAAGATCTTAAGCAGAAAGCGATCAAGCTGCGCTTCCGGCAATGGATAGGTGCCCTCGTATTCAATTGGGTTCTCTGTTGCCAGCACTGTGAAAATAGGCGATAGCGGATAGGCCTCGCCATCAATGGTTACTTGCCGTTCTTCCATCGCTTCAAGCAATGCGGCTTGGGTCTTCGGCGGCGTCCGATTGATTTCGTCTGCCAGCAGAATATCAGTGAACACCGGCCCGCGCCGCAAGTTGAAATTCGAAGTCGATATGTTGAAGACATTCGTGCCGGTGATGTCGGAGGGCATCAAGTCCGGGGTAAATTGAATGCGGCCAAAGCCGGCGTTGATAATCCGCGCCAGGGTTTTTACGGTCAGCGTCTTTGCCGTTCCCGGGACGCCTTCGATTAGCGCGTGGCCTTCGGCCAAAATAGCGACAAGAATTTGTTCGATGGGATCTTCCTGGCCCACGATTATCTTGCGCAGTTCAGTGCGTATATGTTCGATAGTGGCGGAGACGTATGCAGGCATTTTTTTGAGTACCGGTTCCGAGTGTTTATCGCGTCAAATCTTCTCAGCTTGTTGCCGAATTTCGCGCGAGCGCATACGCAGGCCCAGGGCACCTTCCAGATTCCGCAGGCGTTTGGCCAGACGGATCGAGCTTTGCGAATTGGTCGGCGCTCCGTTTATCACATCTTCACAGTTTCGCATCAGCGTTTCAAGCTCCTGCCGGTTGACCCGCGAGCGTGAGGACACTCTCCGGGCAATTTCTCCGCGCGTGGTGTTGTTACCCGCGCCCGCATAACGCGTTAACACCCGCCGCGTTCGGGTATAAATGTTCTCCAGCGCCAAATCGTAGGCCCGGGCCCGCTGTTGCAGTTCAGCCATCGAGGCAACAAATTCCAGACTCGAGCGCCGGTCAATCTGCGGCAGCGGCAACGGTCGAGCAAAGCGCCGCCCGCGTGTCCAGATAAGCGCCAGTACAATTAACGCTACCTGTCCGCACATCGCCAGCACGGGCGTGCCGGCGAAATACGCTATCAAGGCGTTGTGAGACGCCGAGCGCCCCTGGTGAAATTCATCAAAAGCGATCGGTCCTCCTGAGCCGGCGACCAGATTGAGGGCAAGCTGAAGATTGTCAGCACTGCCGATGCCGTTGTTAGCCACCAGAAACGGATCGGAAAGCAGGACGATGCGCCCCTTGCCGTGCGCGAAGTCCACCAGCAGAGCACCCTGATCGCTGGCAAAGTGGACCACCGGAGCCGGAGATTTCTCCGGTGCATCCACCTCATTTGAAGAGACCCGCGACTCGGGGGGCGGCGCAAACGGAGAATCTTCCGAATCTTCCGTATTCTCTTCCTCCCCGTTTGTGGCACTGCTTGTCTTGGTCTCCTGATGGGCGCCCTGGTAGTCTGGCGTGATTCTGACAACAGAGACGAAACGCGAAGGCAGAATTGACTCTATCTCGCGAGTCAATAACGTGGGTTGGACCGGCGACAGCCGAGACACGCCGGCTGTCATTTCCTGCACGTTATCCGCGCTCACGTCCAGTGGGGGATACTCCACAATTTCAGTTGCGATGCTCCAGTGTCCGGAACGGGGCAGGAGCTTGATTTCGGGGAGGCGGTCAATAATGACAAGCCTCCCTCCGTTTTCGACCCAGTGCAGCAGCAGCTTTGCCTCTTCCGCTTCAACCGGCCGGCGCGTCCTGCCAATCACTACGAAGGTCGCCGGCTTAATCCCGCCGGAGTTAAGCAAATCTCCGGTCGCGTCGCGCCAACGGATAACCTGGTAGCCGGACTCGTGGAGAAAATCATAAAGCGCGCGGGTCCCAGTGGCGCCGGAATTCATTGTCGAGCGATCAGGACTGAATTCCGAATCCGGCGTCTGCTCGACGTGCACGTACGACGCACTGCTGAGCAGAACCAGAGCTCCGAGCACGACTAATATCGTAATGATGATTGCGAGACGTTGACGCATAAGAACTTTATTCAGTGACCGGCGAATAAGAACCAACGGTTCTCGGCAGCCGTGTGAAATTCCGAACTCAACGGCTCCTCACCTGTACTTGTCTTCGTCGAATACCTGCAGTCAGGAAGGGGCCTGCCTCCGCTGTCTTTGTCAGGTTTGGGCTGCTGTTGCGAATTAGAACAAGACTCAAAGCGGGGGCAGGCCCCCTTCCTGACTGCAAGTATTTAAAGTCACCTGTTACTTGTCATTTCACTTGTCATTGCCCTTTGGTATCCGCTGCGGAACGCGCTCCACTCGCTTTCAGTGGCTGGGACAAACCCATACCAGTGCTGTTCGAAACTGTGCGTTAGCTTTCGCATCTCGTCGTGCAGCGGAGCCAACCCGCGGATGGCGCGCAAGTAGTCACGATTTGTTTTGTGCTGGGCCAATCTGATGACTTTGCGATCACCGAGTTCACAAAGCAGCGCGATGTATGCCTTGCGAATCGCCGCGCGCAAATCGCCGGCGCGGGCCAGCGCCTCAGCCTGGGCAAGTAGATCGCCTGCGGTTTGATCAGGTTCCAGCCGCTCGCCCAACACGATGCGGGCTTCGCGTTTTGTGCGTTTTTTGGATTTCCGGCTGCGCAGGAAACGCGGGGCCAGCTTCCACAGCACGTACGCAATCACGGCTAGCGCCAGTGTTACCACGAAAATTTGCGCCCCTTTCGATATCGTCGAGGCGCTGCCCGGTTCGAGCGGCTTCGAGTTAGGAAACAGATTGCTCAGCCACTTGATGAATCGCTGCCACAACTTTGCCAGCGCGCCGCCTTCAGCTTGTTTTTTCTGGTACTCACTCCGCCGGAGAATCTCAGACAGGCGGGCTTTGTTTTTATCCTTACCACCAGTGTTGCCGGCAGTGTTGGTTGCCCCAGCATCCTCATTTTCGCCCAGACGATCGTCAAGCGACTTAAGACGTTCCAGTATGCTTCTTATCATTTCCCCGCGTCGCGCGTTGGCCTTTTCCTTTTCGTAATCAGCCAGGGCGTCGTGCAACCAGGTGTTATTGACCTCCAACGAGCCACTGTTCACCGCCACCGTTTCCATCTTTGGAAGCAGCGTCCGCACGATATTGAAAGTCGTGGCCACTTGACCCTCGGGGGCAGAAGGCGTCCCCTCCGCATTTCCATAAGAAAGTGCGTCAAGCGCATTGATCGCGCTCTGGATGCGGCCGCGGTATTGAGCAAGGGTCGCGGCGGCGACGCCGCCTGAAAAAACCAGCACCAGCGCGAACGCGCAAAGAAGTTTACCTGCTGAGAACGACAGCCGCACATTAGACGCTGCTGACGAATACAGGCATCGGGTGTGGGCAAACATTAGCACTAACGGTCAAAGTCCGACGCACCTACCGCTACTAACTTTCTCACTTCCTATTTTCGATAGAATGGATGCGTCCCAACCAGTTCGCTGCCAAACACTGCTGTCACCATACACAATCTTGTTGATAATAAGCCTTCCTCGCTGTGGCGAATTATCGCCCGTAGCACCCACATCAACTACCGTGGAGGGAGCGAAGGGGCTGAATACTTGGAGTTCTTTAGTATCATTCGGCTTTGTTTTCACAACACAAAGGAATTGCCGAGTGGCATCTCTTATGTTTGGGGAAGACTGATATTCCCAAGCAAAACTCTTAACAAGCTTTGAGCCGACGTTCTTTATCTTGATTAGATACACATAAAAGTCAGACGCCTTGGTTGCGGAGCGAGCAGCATCTTGCTCCCCGGCCCTTAGCTCGGCGGCGCGTTCCTGCATATCTCTTCTGTTTCTTATCTTTTCTGGCTCATTTTTGTTAGGAGGGGGCATGTGGCTTTCAACAGCCCTCACAGTGTCGAGGAGTTCTCCACCATTCATCTGGCCTTGTTGTTTCTCCCACCTAAACTTGAGGATGATCAGGTCGGAAGGTTCCTGCGTGCCGGTTTGAGCCTGCGACATGATAGCGAGTGTCAGCAGCGCAAAAGTCAGAAGCGGTTTCATTTGGTTCTCCCCATTTAAGAGACTACGACGAACCCGACCGTGGTGGGCTGAATCAAGAAGACCGATAGAGGGGAATATCAGCTATTAGGCGTTCACTGTCAATAAAAACGTAACTGAAATAACATAGCTCGAATAGTCTTGGCGGCGGGATCGATCGGCGCCCCCGGGTTGCGCTTCGTGGTCTTACCGGGTTCTTCCAATCGGATGAGCTTCCGTATTGAAAATCACTTTGTCGAAATTCAAAGTCTTAGAAGGAAGACTTGAAGTGACTCAGAAGCATAAGCGGCGTGACTAACGTGTAGCCGAGCGGCCTGAGTTTAAGACGCACGCTATCTCACCGAAGTCCCAACATGGATCCGGTAGGCATCGGTGGGGGGCGACGCTGGTCCACCGCAACTCCCATTACAATTGCGGGAGCGAAAGGTGAAGCGACACGGTCATTAAGCTTCGGCATCTCGCTGAGCTGGCGCGCCGCCATCAGCTCTATGTCGTAACCTTCATGACGCACCCGCTCGTCGACATAGAGCAGCGACAATCCGAGCATCCACACCGGGGCCAGCAAAATATAACTGCAAGGCCACAGCACGTTATAAGCGATGGCATACCACGCCGGCCAATTTGATTCGTTCCAGGGAGAAGGATCAATGCCATTCAAGTAACCATACCAGCCCAGTGGCATGACCAGAATCATCAGAGCTGAATAGGTAGCAAATGAAGTGAACAATGCCATCGCCATCAGGCGACGAACATTCCCGCGCGCCAGGGAAAAGCTACGACTGACAGCGGCGAACACGCCCTTGCCTTCAACCAGCATCGCCTGCGGCACATAGGCAACTCGACTGGCCAGGAAAAAGAAAAGCCACATGGCCAGCACCGTGGCCGCGATGAAAGCCACTACGCCAAACACCGATGACAACCAGACCGGCGCCACCTGAGCGAACATGACCGCTCCCAGAACGACGAATGCCGCAACCATGTACCAGGCCGTGAACGCGACCGAGCCTGCTATTCCCAACCAAAAGGTAACCAGCAGCGACGCGCCCAGCAAACCCCAGAAGCGTGACTTAACGGCCGCGTACGTGGCGCTGGCCGTAACCGGCTCGTTCCACAACAGGTGAGTAACCAAATTCCGGGTGGCGCCCCCCATAACAATCAGACTGAAAACCGTGCCACAAAAATAGAGTGCCGCTCCCGACGCCATGACGAGAAAGTACATCGCCAGCAGCGCTGAATTGCCGGTGGCGGTTAACTCGCGAAAACCTATGGTGACCAGCACCGAGCCCAGTGCTGAAATAATCACCGGCGGCGCTGCGATGCGAATGAGTGTGATGAAGTGGCGACGGTAAAGCCGCACGGAGCGATCGATCAAATCGCCGGCGCCCAGAGGAGTGATGGAAAGTTGGCTAGCGATTAATGCGGTCATTTCTTGTTAATAACCGATGATTTCTCGGTTGTTGAAACTTTCCCATCCTCACGTGCCCAAAAGGCTGTAACAGATCACCGCGCAGAAAACGCCGCTTCTCGCCTGCTGGAGTAAGATCAATTCTTGATTACGAACTGCTGCGCCTCAAAAGTCTGACTGAAATTGAAGTTGATAAGCTCAAACACCCAATCAGTAAGCGTAGGTAGCGTCTCAGACTGGACGGAAAGCTCAAGCTTATAAGTGTGAGGAAGAGTAAGGCCCTTTTCTGCCTTAAAATTCGAGAACTCTTCGGTTATCTTGATTCGCGCATCCCTCGCTCTCTGGCCCTGCCCACCCAGATTGACACGGGGAGCAATCCGTTCGATTGAGGTGGCGACGATATCTCGCTCGTATTCGGTGCGCACATGTTGAAAAGTTTCTGAGTCAAAGAAGAGCGTAATTTTCGTATCCGAGCCCTTGTGTGGCAAATACTTCAGCATATGCAGTTGCCGGCCACCGGATTTCTTTGTGCCCGCGTATTCGAGCTTTGGATTTCGTTCCGCGATATTCAGAAGCGGCCATGATGCGGAAAGAGTGCCGCCGATCAGTCCCTCTTTAAAGATCACGTCATTAAAAAAGAGCAACTGAGCTAAGCGAGAACGCTGGCCCGGTCTGAAGTGACTCGTTGTGAGTTCTTCGCCATCAAACGCAAAGGTCTCGCCGGCGTAGTCACCCGCCCCGAATCCCATGCTGATTAGATTCATGTTGCCTTGTGAAGCCATGCGGACCTGGCCTTCCACCTGGCCTTTTCCGCCCTGGCGAACCGTTAGCAGTGAAGTTCCTTCAATGAGACGGCTGTGAAGAGAGGCTCGAGCTTCAGCCGACCCGATCGATTCCAGATGCCGGGCCACGAGCTGTTCTGGTTTTAGCTTTTCGTCAGCGCCAGCGCTGAAGATGAATAGGTGAATCGCACCAAATGCCCCAAGCCACACAAGAATACGAGCCAGGCTTGAATATGAGCTACTTCTCTTCAACGGCGTTACCTCCACTTCGCTAATCTTATGATTAGTTCCTTCTTTGTACAAGAAAACAGGGCGTTGGCTCTTACAAGACAACGCCCTGTTAAGGGGACCTCAGGAGTGACTCGAATCAGAGTCACCATGGGGTAATGGTTAGAAGTTGAACTTTATCGCGAACTGAAGAATGCGCGGATCGAAGGTACTGGTAATCTTTCCAAAGTCCGTGCTGTTGATGTCATTGTCCTCGCTAACAGAGAAGTTGGTATGGTTAGTAAGGTTGAAGGCCTCGAAGCGAAGCTCGAGATTTGTTGTCTCCGAGATTTTGGTTCGCTTGATTAGGGCCGCATCAATGTTCCAGTATCCCGGACCGTAGGCCGGAGTCAGGGAAAGATTGCCAAACTGACCGGCCAGGGGGTGTGTCAGGAACTGCGGATTGGCGCGACCATCAGCTGCGACCAAACTCGGATCAAACAGTTGCGGACGCCCGGTGGTGGGATTGAAAAACAAGCCGGTCAAGCCTCGCAGCTGATCGATCGTCAACGTCGAGCTGGCCGTGTTCTTACCAGAGCGACCAGCGCGATTCACTGTGCCGCGGCCCGAGATGAAGGAGATGGGTCGTCCAGTGCGAGCCTGGAAGAGACCGCTTACTTGCCAGCCGCCTAATACCCGGCCCAGCGCTCCGCCGCCGTTTATGAATCTCCTGCCGGGACCGAAAGGAAGCTCGTAGACGCCATTGGCCTTGAACACATGCCTGACATCCTGGCTAAGTCGCTTCTTCTCGAGCACGTCGCCGAGGGTCAAGTCAAGAAGCCCAGCGAATTCGGCTTGGCTCTGCTCGGAGTCGGTGAAGGCTTTGCTCCAGGTGTAGTTGGCCTGGTAGTAAAATCCATTGCTCAATCGCTTGCGGATTTCGGCCTGCAATCCGTGGTAGTTTGAATATGCCCCGCTGCCAACGTAGTCTGTCACGAATGCGTTGGGATTCGCCGGCAAGAAGAAGCCGGTGCCTATTGTGGCTCCATTCGTGCCGACAGTGAGGTAGGTTCTGCGAAGCTGCACATAGGTGCTAGCCAGTTCTCCAACCTGACCTTGACTGAGTAGATTACGAATTCCGGGATCAGCCAAGTCGCCTCCAAAACCAATCCTCGGAAAGACTGTCAG
>JBDUCF010000425.1:0-2808 GCA_040003545.1 Pyrinomonadaceae bacterium
AAATTATGAATTTACGTCGACACATTTCTCGCGGGTGCCTTGCGCTCGCGCTGCTCTTCAGCCTGTTAGCTTCGTTCCTTAACGCGGCCGCTCAAAGCACGGCTCATCTGCCTAAAGGCATTGAGCGTGTAACCTCAGTCGAGGGTATCAGCGAGTACCGGTTGGCCAATGGCCTCCGTGTCCTTATGTTTCCCGACCAGACTAAACAGACCTTAACAGTGAACATGACTTATCTCGTCGGCTCCGCCACCGAGAATTATGGTGAGACCGGCATGGCCCATCTACTCGAGCACATGGTCTTCAAGGGCACGCCCAGGCATACAAACATTCCGCAGGAACTAACCGCACATGGCGCGCGTCCCAACGGCTCGACGTGGTCGGATCGTACCAACTACTTCGAGACCTTTTCCGCCAGCGACGAGAATCTTAACTGGGCCCTCGATCTCGAAGCTGACCGCATGATTAATTCGTTTGTCGCGAAGAAAGATTTGGATAGTGAAATGACCGTGGTGCGCAACGAATTCGAGCTGGGCGAGAACAGCCCCTTCAACGTGTTGCTTGAAAGGACGATGGCCGCCTCGTACATCTGGCACAACTACGGCAAGACGACCATTGGCGCGCGCAGCGATATTGAAAACGTACCTATCGAACGACTGCAGGGGTTTTATCACACCTATTATCAGCCGGACAATTCCGTCCTGCTTATCGCCGGAAAGTTTGACGAGGAGAAGACGCTCGGGCTGGTGGACAAATACTTTTCGCCCATTCCGCGTCCCACCCGCACGCTGCAAAAGATTTACACGGTCGAACCTACTCAGGATGGCGAGCGTTCAGTAACTCTGCGCCGGACGGGCGACACGCAACTTGTCCAGGCTCTCTATCACGTTCCCGCCGGCTCTCATCCAGACTTTCCGGCAATTGATATCATTGCCCAGATTTTGGGCGACACGCCATCGGGTCGTTTGCACAAGGCCCTGGTTGAAACAAAAAAGGCGAGTTCGATCTTCGGCTTCGACTTTCAGTGGCACGATCCCACACTCGCAATTTTCGGCGCGGAAGTCAGGCAGGGTGACTCGCTCGACACCGCACGCGACACTCTGGTCCAAACGATTGAGGCCCTGGGCACGAACCCGCCGACGAAAGACGAAGTTGAGCGTGCGCGCGCGCAGGTCCTGAAGAACATCGACCTGGCATTGAATAACTCGGATCAAATCGGCATTACGCTGAGCGAATCCATCGGCGCTGGTGACTGGAGGTTGTTTTTCCTGCATCGCGATCGCCTGCGCAAAATCACGCCCGAGGAGGTGTCGCAGGTCGCGGCGAAGTATTTCAAGCCTGCGAATCGCACCCTGGGACTTTTCATCCCCACGCCAAAGCCTGATCGCGCCGAGATACCGCCCACGCCAGACCTGGCTGCCGCGCTGAAAGATTACAAGGGCGACACGAAAATGGCAGAAGGGGAAGCATTTGATCCCTCGCCGGCGAATATCGAAGCGCGCACCTTACGCAGCGATGCCAGCGGCATTAAGCTGGCATTGCTGCCCAAGAAGACTCGTGGCGGTAAGGTAGTGGGCCAGATGACCCTTCGCTATGGCGATGAGAAAAGTCTGATGAACCGCGGCACCGCCGCGCAGCTTGCTGGCGAGATGTTGATGCGGGGCACCACGAAGCACACTCGCCAGCAGATCCAGGATGAGTTTGACCGTTTGAAGGCCCGTGTTTACGTTTACGGAGGAGCGACGGAGGCCGGCGTCAACATCGAAACGACGCGCGAAAACTTGCCGGCCGTGTTGCGGCTGGTGGCGGAAATTCTACGCGAACCTGCATTCCCGGCGAGCGAATTTGACCGGCTCAAACAGGAGGACCTCGCAAATATTGAGCAACAGAAGAGCGAGCCGAACCAGATAGGGTTCACCGCGTTTGGTCGCGTGCTAAGCCCATATCCCAGGGGTGACGTTCGCTACGTCAGCACATCAGAGGAAAGGATTGCGGACATTGGCGCCGCGACCCTCGAACAGGCGAGGCAGTTTTATAAAGACTTCTATGGCGCCTCAAACGCCCAGTTGGGCATCATTGGAGATTTCGACGACCAAGAGATTGCAAAACTAGTGAACGAGCTGTTCGGCAACTGGAAGAGCCCGAAACCTTTTGCGCGGGTACCGAATGTGTTCAAGGACGTGGCGGCAGTCAATCAGTCGTTCCCCACGCCCGACAAGGCCAATGCAATCTTCATCGCTGGTTTCAATCTGAAACTGCGAGACGATAACCCCGATTACCCCGCACTGCTGCTAGGCAACTACATGCTCGGTGGCGGCTTCCTGAATTCGCGTCTCGCCGCACGAATTCGACAAAAAGAGGGGTTGAGCTATGGAGTCGGCTCCGGAATAAATGTCAGCTCGCAGGATGAAAGCGGGCGGTTTACCGGAGGGGCGATCTACGCGCCGCAAAATGTTGAGAAACTCGAAGCGGCCTTCAAAGAGGAGATTGCGCGCATGTTGAAAGATGGCTTTACGACCGAAGAAGTGGAGGCGGCAAAGTCGGGCTACCTGCAATCTCTTCAGGTCAGCCGGGCGCAGGACAACGAACTGGCGGGCCGCTTAAATAACTACCTGTTTATCGGGCGGACGCTTGCGTGGGATGCGGACCTCGAGGCGAAACTCAAAGCGCTGACACCTGAACAGATCAACTCCGCAATGCGCCGTCACATTGATCCGTCAAAACTAACGATCATCAAGGCTGGAGATTTTGCCAAGAATCAGCCGGCGAAGTAATAGAAGGCAGGAGGCAGGAGGATGTCCGACACACTTC
>JBDUCF010000081.1:0-9386 GCA_040003545.1 Pyrinomonadaceae bacterium
TGTTTTCATCCAGCAGGAAATCGATGCGTTCGCGCGCGGTCATCTTGCCGGCCGCGTGCTGCTTCTCGACTCGAGCTGCGCCGCCGCCTGCTTCCGAACGCTCTTCGCGTTTGCGCAATTCGTCAAGTTTCGACGTGCGTTTGGTAGGTTTTTGTGATGACATCAGTTATCAAAGCGGACTTAGACGCAAAGGACGCTAAGGATAACTCTTTGCGTTCCTCTGCGATATCCTCTGCATCCTCTGCGGTTAGTTTTCCCCATCTTCAAATTAGCTCACCATTCTACGCCGCAAACTGCGCATGGCCCATTCGACAAAGATACCCGCCATCGCCAGCAGATACAACGATTCGTAGACGTGGCGCCAGTGAAATCGTCCGGTAATGCAGGCCCGGGCGATATCGATGGTGCTGGTCAGGGGAATCACGTGGGCCACGATACGCAGGCTGGGCGGCAGAACCTCCAGGGGAAACCAGGCCCCGCACAGAAACATGGTCGAAAAGAAAAGTGCCATGTAGAGATTGAACGAGTCGATATCATGTACATGAGCCGTAATGCCGAGCGAGAGACCGGCGATGAAAATACTGCCAACCACCAGTGGCAGAGGAGATAGCGCGGCCAGCGGCGAAGTGGCGGCGCCGAATACCACGAGGACCACCAGAATAATCAGCGCGTCGATGAAGGCCTTGGTAATTGCCCAGAGTATTTCGGCGAAGGCCAACGACTCAGCATTCACTGGTGTTGCCAGGATCGCATCGTAAGTCGATTGATACACCATGCGAAAGTACGATCCATAAGTAGTTTCAAACAGCGCCCGCATGATCACGGTAAAGGCGAGTACGCCGGCTCCAACGAAAGAGAGGTATGGCACGCCCTCCACTTTCGCGGCGATTAAGGCGCCAATGCCCCAGCCAAAAGCGAATACTGTAAACACCGGCTCGATAATCGGCGCTATCATGTGCATCTTCCACATCCGCAGATGCACCTCCAGATTGCGCCGCCACACTGCCAGAGCATCGCGCACGTTCACCTGCGTAAAAGCGAACGCCGATTCGTCCCGGTGAGTGGGAACGTTCCTTACTATTGCTGTCTCGTTCGTCGTCATTCAGAAATAAGCTCTTAGCCGCGGCTTTGCCGCCTGATGTGCGGAAGGTCTGCGACCTTCCGGGCCAGCCAGCTAATGAATCGGGGCTGCGCCCTCATAGGGCATAGCCCTAAGAGAATCAGGAATCCACCCGCGGTGGGGCAGGGCCGCCACCGCGCATCAGGCGGCGGAGCCGCGACGTTCACCACCTTATAACTCAAAAGGGAACTGGCGCCTTTCAATCATTGAGATCAATTCAGACAGCGCCTCATGCGCGCGCTTCTGAATTTCTTCCGGATAACCCTGCTTGACCACGTTCACTTCGAAATCATCGAGGTCGATGACTCGATACGAAAAGTCAGGCTCTACCAGGACATCAATATCCAGATCAACGTATGTCAGCACACTATCCTCCAACTCGGCCGGCGTGCTGATGTTGCAATAGAAACTCCTGAACTTGCCCGATTGTTCGGTAAGGCGAAAGACATTGTAGTAACGATCCAGCCAGTAGTATTCGACACTCCTCGTGCCGCTGGTGATGCGTCCCATTAAATGGTGCTCAACTTCGCCTTCAAACACGCCTTCAAGAACAATCAGCGACTCTCGCCGCTCAATTATATTCGCCTGCCAGCGCCGGTGCTCTGTACCGTCATACTTGCGCACCAAGACGGTAACCCGCTCGGGAGCCGGCTCACCCGATTGCTTTTCAATGAGCTGCGCCATTTTCTTCCGTATCGCCGACAAGCTGTAGAAATACATCTTCCAGATTCGATGGGCGAATCATGCGGCGGCGGCCTTCATAGGTAGCCATGATGGCAGTCAGCAGCTCGGGAGCCGGCGCAAAATACAGATGAGCGTTATTGCGAACAACGGCGCTGATGCCATCCGTCGTTGGCTGCAGGGGCAAATCGCCGACGTCACGCACTTCCAGCGCATAGCGGGAAACCTGGGCCCGCACCAGATCTCGCGGCGATCCGGTGGCCAGAATGCGGCCCCGATCGATTACCAGCAAGCGTTCGCAAAGCTTCTCCGCTTCTTCCATGTAGTGCGTTGAAATCAGAATCGTGACACCGCTGACGCGGCGCAGTTCTTCCAGCCGCTGCCAAATTTCCTGCCGGACCTGCGGATCCAAACCTGTGGTTGGCTCGTCCAGCACGAGCAGGCGAGGATTATGAAGCAGGGCGCGCGCAATCATCAGCCGGCGCTTCATGCCGCCGGAAAGATGATCGATCTTCGCGTCTTCCCGTCCCACGAGACCAATGAACTGAAGAAGTTCGGCCGCGCGTTGGGCGGCCTGCTCTTGGGGAATTCGATAGTAGCTGGCGTAAACGATTAAATTTCGCAGGACACTCAGGTCGGGATCCAGGTTGTTATCCTGTGGCACCACTCCGATCAGCGAGCGTATTTGGCGCGCGTCTTGCCGCACGTCAAGGCCTTCGACTGAAAGCTGCCCACCAGTCAACGGCGTGCGGCAGGCAATCATTCGCATCGTCGTAGACTTCCCGGCTCCGTTCGGCCCCAGCAGTCCAAACGTCTCGCCGCGATTGACGGAGAAATCAATCGCGTCCACTGCCGGCTCTTTGTCGTAGATTTTTGTTAGACCCTGGGCGTGAACAACAACTGCAGAGGCTGGAGACTGGGGGCTAGAGGCTAGGGAAGAGATTGCTTCTTTTGCTGACATCTAGTCTCTAGCCCCTAGCCTCTAGTCTCTGCCTTTTACGCTTTCGCTGCTCGCTTCTTCCAGTCTGCCAGAAACTGGTCCTGGCCTTTATCAGTTAGCGGATGTTTCAGTAACTGCTCCAGCACCTTGTAGGGCATCGTGCCAATGTCCGAGCCGAGGCGGGCTGCTTCGATAACATGAATCGGGTGGCGCAGGCTCGCCGCCAGCACTTCGGTCTTCCAGCCATAGTTGCGATAGATCTCGACAATATCCGACAGAAGCTCCAGACCGTTCTGGCCAATGTCATCCAGCCGGCCCAGAAAAGGACTGATGAACGATGCGCCCGCTTTCGCCGCGCAGATTGCCTGCGCCGCGGAGAAGCAAAGCGTCACGTTCACCTTGATGCCTTCATCGTTCAATATTCGCGTCGCTTCCAGCCCCTCGGCGGTCAGCGGGCATTTGATCACTACGTTCGGCGCAATCTTCACATACTCGCGCCCCTGCCGCAGCATCTCGTCTTTGTCGGCCGTGGTGACCTCGGCCGAGACGGGGCCCGAAACAATCTTGCAAATCTCGGCGATGTGCTGTTTGAAATCGACGTCGCCTTCTTTGGAGATCAGCGTCGGATTTGTCGTTACGCCATCCGCCAGTCCCAGCGCCGCAGCCTTGCGGATCTCTTCCAGGTTCGCCGTATCGAGAAAGAACTTCATGTTAGCCTCCGTTAATTTCTGGTGCGGAATAATATAAGCGAAACGTGAACGGATTGACAGCGAGCACTCGATGGCAGGTGTTTGGAGAACCGGCTTTAGTCGCGTTCTTCACGAGCGAAAAGCCCGACCAAAGTCGGTACTCTGGAACGCCCGCTGGGCCAGTGTGATTACAAGCTTCGCGGGGCTCGGGCTACCACGTTGCTGCGGTGGCCTCCTGCACCTGGTTCCGCAGCCGGCCCACTCCGCTGACGGCAACGTCCACGACATCACCCGTTTTCAATGGCGATACTCCGGAAGGTGTACCTGTGGAGATCAAATCGCCCGGCAGCAGTGTCATGATCTGCGAAATGTAACGAATAAGATGGGCTACCGGGAAGGCCATCGCTGATGTCCGACTTGATTGCCGAATCTCGCCATTGACTTTTGTAGTCACCTGCAAATCCGAAGGATCGATGTCCGTGACGATGAATGGTCCGACGGGACAGAAAGTGTCGAAAGACTTCGCCCTGGTGAACTGAACATCTTTGCGCTGTAGATCACGGGCCGTGACATCGTTAACGCAGGTATACCCCAGCACGAAGCTGAGCGGATCGTCTTCGTCTTCGATATGTCTGGCAGTGCGGCCGATAACCACACCCAGTTCACCTTCGTGCTCAACCTGCGAAGATTGAGGGGGCAACAGGATTGTTTCTCCGTTGCCGATGATTGCGGATGGAGCTTTCAAGAACAGGAGAGGCTCTTCCGGCATTGGCTTGCCCATCTCCGCGGCATGTTCATGGTAGTTGCGGCCTATGCAAACAATCTTAGACGGCGCGACCGGCGCAACCAGCCGCGCGGTTGCGAGCGGTATTGGTTCATCAGTTCGTGGCGATGGAAAAGACGCAATCGTTTCGCCCGGCGCCAACGGTCGAATATTTTCGCCGTCAATGATGCCAAAGCGCGGAGCGTGGAACTTTGGACTTGTAAAGCGGCAGATGCGCATGAACGGTGGCACAGACCTCAGTCTGTGAATTCGACCCAATCTTGTTAGTTGCATCAGAGATCAGAGACTAGAGGAAGCTCTGATCAAATTACCGCAAAGCGGTGTGACCTCCAGCCCGGGGTTGCCGCCTCGGCTACCCTGGGTATCAATCCAATTCGACACAACCCCGATGGGGTTGCGTCATCTTTGGTCCCGCCTGCATCCAACGTAGCCGCCCAGCGGCAACGTTGGGCTGGAGGTCATAACCGCTTCGCGGTATGGAGCTTGGCATCGTCATCAATCTCCAGGCTAAATCCTAACCCGATCCGACCTGATCCGACCTTCCGCAAAGCTGTGCATGCAATTCATGGCACGGTGTCCGAAACAACTTCCGACGGCTGGCTGACATTACCTGTATTATCGACTGCCGTCAGGTAGTAATAATATTTCTTCCCCGGCTCTACGTTTTCATCCTGAAATGTCGTGCGCGTTAACAGTGTACGCGTCAGCTTTATCCATAGCTCTTTCGCGAGGGCGGGATCCGTCGATCGGTAGATATTGTATCCAGCGACGTCGGCTTCAGGATTTGCCGGAAAGAAAATCGAAAGTTTTCCCGGAGCCGCGGCGACAGTTATCGACGCCGGCGCTGATGGGGGATAGATGTCCACCGGGGCGAGCTCGATACTGTTTGAGTTCAAGCTTTCCACCTGCGCCCCCTCAGTGCCCAGTGATACAGAACGCAGAACGTACGTGTAGTGCTCGCCGAAACGGAAAAGCTTGTCCTGATACTGCGGGCCCGAAATTAGTGACGAGTTTATCGGGGTCTGTCCACTTTCAGTTTGGGACGTTGTCACCCGGTAGAGGTTATAGCCCAGCAGATTAACCGGAGTGGATCCGTCAATGTTTGCCGCCGGCGGATTCCAGGTGATCGTGATCGCGATTTCCGACATCTCTTTGCCGGTCGTAATGATGGTGGGCGGCTGGGCAATGCGTGCGGCGGGTTCGATCAGGAGAAAATTGGAAAACGCCGCGCGCTGTCCTGAAGCGTTCACGTAACGAACTGCATATCGCAATCGTGTCGGTTGGCCGGCAAGCTCAAGCGTGTCCGTATAGGTGACCTCGTCGCCGGCCTTCTGAATCTCTGCAAAAGGAACCGAGCCGATCAGGGTGGATCGCGCGGCGAATTCCTCTTCCGTAAGGGGCAGTGGCGCCGTGGGCTTTTCAGCCAGCCGGTAGACATCAATCCTGCGAATGCTTTGCACGCTGCTGTCGGGCGCGTTGCGTCTCAGAGAGGGCCAGCTCAGTATGACCTGGTTGCCGCGTTGGGCTCCGGAAAGGAGTTCCGTACGTTGCGGGATGTGCTCGATCGGAGGTAGTGGTGGCCGGCGCTTGCCGCAAGACAGGAGGCAGAACGCGGTAGGAAGTAGACAGAAAACAATAAGAATCGCGCGGCGGTTGGCGGCTGATGGTAGCTGCCTCCTGCTCCCTGCTTTCTGCTTCCTGCCGTTTGTCTTCCGCCTACTGTTCTTCACAGAATGTACCGGCTCAGATCCTGGTCCTTCACAGTCTCGGCCAGCATCTTGTCGACATACGCGGCATCAATAGACTGATCCTTCGGCTCCAGGTCCGGCCCCTCAAAACTGATTTCGTCGAGCAGCTTCTCCATAATGGTATGCAGCCGGCGAGCGCCTATGTCCTCGGTATTTTGATTAACCCGGGCCGCGAAGTTGGCAATGGCGTCGATAGCATCTTTTGTGAAGTCCAGATTCACGCCTTCAGTTTCCATCAGCGCCATGTATTGCTTGATGAGCGCATTCTTCGGCTCAGTCAGGATTCGCTTGAAATCTTCTACCGTTAATGATTCCAGCTCTACGCGAATCGGAAACCGACCCTGAAGCTCGGGAATCAAATCTGATGGCTTCGAAACATGAAATGCTCCGGCGGCAATGAATAGAATGTGGTCGGTCCGCACCATGCCATACCGCGTGTTCACGGTTGTGCCTTCAACGATTGGCAGAATATCGCGCTGCACTCCTTCACGAGAGACGTCAGGGCCGTGTCCCGATTCGCGACCGGCGATCTTGTCGAGCTCATCCAGAAAGATTATGCCGGCAGATTCGACGCGTTCCAGGGCGGCGCGCGCGACCATGTCCATATCGATCAGGCGCTCTTCTTCTTCCTGCATCAGATATTCCATAGCTTCGTCGATGCGCATCTTGCGACGCTTGGAACGTCCCTGGAAGAGATTGCCCAGCATGTCCTTCATGTTTATACCCATCTCTTCGACGCCCATCGGGCCGGCCAGCTCAATAGTGGGGAAGCTTTTCTCGCGTACTTCGATTTCCACCAGGCGGTTTTCCAGCTTGCCGGCCCGAAGCTGGGTACGCAGCTTTTCGCGCGTACGGCTGAACTGATCGTCGTCAGTCGCGGGGAGGGCGGTGGTGGTATCAGTGGCGGTAACCTCTTCTGCGTCGAAATCGAAGTAGCTCGAGGATGTGGCTGACTTCGGCGGCGGCAGTAAAAGATCCAGGAGCCGCTCTTCGACATTGAGCTCGGCTTTGTCGGCGATCTCTTCAATCTTTTCCTGACGCGTCATCTCGATGGCGATTTCGGTCAGGTCGCGAATCATGCTTTCTACGTCGCGCCCGACATAGCCGACTTCCGTAAACTTCGAGGCCTCGACTTTCATGAAAGGCGAGTTCGACATACGGGCCAGCCTCCGGGCAATTTCAGTTTTGCCGACGCCGGTGGAACCGATCATGATGATGTTTTTCGGAATAACATCCGCCGCCAGTTCGGCCGGCAGCTTTTGACGGCGAACGCGGTTGCGCAATGCAATCGCCACTGCCCGTTTCGCTGCCCTCTGACCGACGACGTGTTTGTCGAGCTCGGCGACAATCTGGCGCGGCGTCATGTCGTCCAGACGTACTTCTTCTTCTGTTTCCCCTGAAAGATAAATAACCATGTTTCTATTAATCAGTGATGGGATGTCCCTGACAAGTCTGTCCGGCCCCTCGACAATTGATACTTCAGAGCTCTTCTACAACAATGTTCATGTTGCTATAGATGCATATCTCGCCCGCAATGCGCAGTGCCTGGAGCGCAATTTCTTTAGCGGGCAGTTGGGTATGTTCCATCAGCGCACGCGCCGCCGCCAGAGCATAAGAGCCGCCCGACCCAATCGCCAGCACGCCATCATCCGGCGAAATAACGTCGCCATTTCCGGAAAGCAAAAACGAGCTCTTTTCGTCAGCGACTACGAGCAAAGCTTCAAGGTGTCGCAGGATCTTGTCTGTGCGCCACTCCTTGCTCAGCTCGATTGCCGCTCTTTCGAGATTCCCATGGTACTGCTCGATTTTCCCTTCGAATCTGGTAAGCAGAGAAAAAGCATCCCCCGTCGCTCCGGCAAATCCTGCCAGGATCTTATCGTTGTAAAGACGGCGGACTTTTCGCGCGTTGGCCTTCATGATGGTCTCACCGAGCGTGACCTGTCCGTCGCCGGCGAGTGCTACGCGGCCATCTCGACGCACCAGCAACACAGTTGTGCTGCGCACTACAAGAGAGTTCTTGTTTGGCATGGGCAAGTAGGCACTATAGGAACTCGCGCGAACGTTAGTCAAGCGGCGAGTAGGACAGACATTCCTGTCTGTCTATGCTGATAAATCGTGACAGGCAAGAATGTTTCCTCCTACTGATAACTTGCAGTCAGGCAGGGGGCCTGTCCCCGCTGCCTTTTGATCTGATCGATATTGACATGCTGAGAGCAAGAACCAGGAGCGGGGGCAGGCCCCCAGCCAGACAGCGGGTACTCGCACCTTGAAACTGCGTTACTTCAGTTTACTGGTTTTGCGCTATCATGATTCCGAACCGATGAAGCAAAACTGATTTAGAGTTAATTAACCCATGAAAAGAACACGCCCCGTAATCGGCATCACCACGCGTATCGAGTTGCACACTGAGCGCTTCTATCTGTCGCGATTCTATAGCGAAGCGGTTGAGGCAGCGGGCGGCGTCCCACTCCACATAAGCCTGATACCCCGGTCAGATTACATTGCCTCGCTGATGGACCATCTGGATGGGGTGTTACTGCCGGGAAGTGATTCCGACGTTGACCCGCAGCGCTATGGCCGCGACCCGCACGCGGATCTGGGAAGCGTGCATCCAATAAAGGATGAAACCGACTTGCTCGTGCTGGAGGAAATTGAGAGACGGCGCCTGCCTCTGTTCGCCATCTGTTTTGGCATGCAGATCCTGAACGTATCGCGGGGCGGCACGCTGATTCAGGACATCGCCAGCGAAGTGCCCGGGGCAATCAAACACGAACAAGGCGCTCCTCGCGATCGGCATTCTCATAATGTCCGATTGCTGGAGGGAAGCATGATCGCCGGACTTGCCAAACAGACCACCGCTCCTATTAACAGCCATCACCACCAGGCAATCGAAAAGGTGGGAAGGGAACTGGTCGCCACCGCATGGGCGCCTGACGGCCTGGTCGAAGCGGTGGAGGATCCGCGCGAGGATAGATTTGTGATGGGAGTGCAATGGCATCCGGAGATCGGATGGGAGCGGGATTCATTCGCGCGCGCTTTGTTTGAGCGCTTTACGAACGAGACAACTCTGTTCGCGAATTCACGATCGTCTGAAGGCCAGGAACGGGCTCATAATTCAGCACTGGTAAGGTAAGCACTTGAACTCAAGTTCGAAAACCCGCAGCGAGGAAGGGGGCATGCCCCCGCTTCTTTGGCAGTAATGCAAGGGCTTGAATTCCAATCTTGAGCGGGGGCATGCTTCCTTCCTGACTGCAAGTTTGCTCAAAAATAAAATGCCGCGATTTGCTCGTGGCATTTTTAGATCGGTTAGCGCTGCTTTGCTTTACTGTACCGACGGTTTATTCTCTCTGGCTTAGTATGAGTACAACAGATACGAACAACGCTCTTCAGCGAATGATTGACGATTCTCTCGGAGTCAGGGGCC
>JBDUCF010000082.1:0-9368 GCA_040003545.1 Pyrinomonadaceae bacterium
TAGATTAATTATCTCGCTACGGTTGTTGACAGCGTGGTTGTCGAAAACCACTATGACATCCCCGCCAACTAATCCAGCCTTGTCGGCCGGTGAATCCGGAACCCCGACGTCGTTGAAAGTAACTCCACCACCTTCGGCATCCCTGAAATTATCGACGCCGACATACCCTAGCGGCGCAGGTGGATGTCCCTCGATGTTGACCCCCCGACGAACCTGCCTGATCACCGAGGTGAACGCGCCGCCGACAACGAAGAAAATTAACAATCCAATAAACAGCCACGCCATGCCGCTAATCGCTTTTCGTTTCTTCTTCGGATACCACTGCATCTGCGGATTGGCCGTCGGACCGAGACCCTGCGGCCCCTGAGGGCCGGAGCCAAAGGCATAAGCAGTCGAAGCGGCAGCCTGCCCGTTCGGAAGACGCACCGTCTCGGTGTATTCGGCGACATCTTCACCCAGCCGCGTCCCGCACGCTCGGCAGAAGCGCAGCTCGCTCGGCATTACCGCACCACAGTTGGAGCAGGGCGCGTTACCACCATTTGGCGCTGCATGGGAAGTTTCAGACTGCATGGGTTGATTGAGTTCCTCGCGAACCCCTTCAAGGAATCTTCAAGAACTGCGCTTCAATATACGTCAATGGTCGCCCGGCAGTTGCACAAACTTCGGGTCAGAACCGCCTGCGGCAGCGGGCGGTTGATCTATCGGTCCAACTTGCCTGATAGCGGCTGGTTCAAACTTGCTTGATAGCGCTGGTTCAACCGCCCGCTACCGCAGGCGGTTCTGACGATGCTTTCCATAGGTGTACCTCTGATTTATCTTCTGTTTCCTCGAGTAGATCGCTAACCGACTTCTGTAAAGTCGGATGTACTAATCGAGGCGCCAGTTCGCCCAGCGGGACGAGAACGAAGCGGCGCTGGTGAAGTCGTGGATGCGGTAAAGTCAAAAACTCAGTACCACGAGTTTCATCGCCGCAAAGCAACAAATCCAAATCGATCGTCCGCGGTCCTCCGGGAACTTCGCGGGTGCGGCCCAGCGAATATTCAATTCGCAGAAGCTGCGCGAGTAACTGCTCCGGCGGTGGCAAGGGGATTCGCAGTTCCGCGATCATGTTTAGAAACCGTGGCATGTCCGCTTGCGAAGAATTTCCCACCGGTTCCGTTTCATAAACCGAGGAAACACGGCTGACAACCAGGCCGGAGTCCAACATACCACGCACGGCCAGCAGCAAATTTCCCGCGCGATCGCCCAGATTCGATCCCATGCTGATGTAGGCGTTGACCGCTGGTGATGCTTGTGTCATCCGATTGCTGGAAAGAGCGGGGGCAAGCCCACCTTCCTGACTGCAAGTAAATTGCGTTGAATCAGATCTTCAAACCTTGAGTATCAAAGTTCAACCAGGAAAACCGGCAGTCAGGAAGGCGGGCTTGCCCCCGCTCTTTACTTTGAGAACTACCAAAGGTCTTCCTCTGAAATCAACTACCTCTGGCCGGTGACGAATGAATGCGTTATCTGCATTATGCTACACTGAGTTCGACTGATAAGATTAGCATTGTCGAGCAGATTAATTTGATACTCCAGCGATGTGCGGCGCTTCGGAACTAAGCGCCAGAGCATCCGGGCGGAATGCCAGCTCCGCCAATACACAAATGGCTCGCCGAAAATTCCGCAGTAATCAGCGGCACGAACCTACCACCGAACGGTCTTTTCAGGAGTACATGTACTCCACTGCCGCGCCGCAGACATCCCGTACTGAGCTAATGCGGCTGGTGCGCGGCGGCGAAGATACGTTCCTCGAGCTAAAGGTCAAGCTCTCAAATTCCGAAAAGATTGCCCAGGAAATCGTCGCGCTTGCGAACACCGGCGGCGGCGTGATTGTTTTTGGTGTGAACGATCAAATGCGGGTCGAGGGCGTCGAAGATTCCGAGGACGTGCAGGCGGAGCTGGTGCGCATTTGCCGGGAAGAGATTCAGCCCCCGCTGGTGCCCTTTATCGACCGCATCGCATTTGACAGCGGACGTCGCATCGTGGCGCTGGACATAGAAGGTAAGCGACGGCCGTATCGAACAAGTGATGGCCGCTTCTATGTGCGCATCGGATCGGAGAAACGCGAAGCGTCGCGCGAAGAGCTTTCTGCCCTGCTGGACGAAGTGCGGCCGCTGGGCTACGAAAACGTTCCGGTCCTGGGCGCAACGATGGCGGATATCGACGAGGCGCACTTGTGGAGTTTTGTGCGCGAGTTCGAAAGCGGATTTGACGAAGCCAGTTTCGCCGGCTACCCGACCGCGGAGGTACTCGAACGCCATTTGCTGTTAGCTACAAATCACGCCGGAGAAAGCGTGCCGACTGTGGCGGGCCTGCTGCTCTTTGGCCGCGATGAAAGTATCGGCGCATTGCTGCCCCGCTCGCCGGTCGTCGCTACCCGATTCGGTGGCGACACAACTCAAGCGCCGGCCGTGGAACGCGTAAAGTTGGAAGGTAACCTGGCAACAATCTACGAGTCGGCCCTGCGGTTTATTACTCGCTACACGGATTTGTGGGATGTCAGACCGGTGACAGGAACGTCCGTTGCGCCAGAGAACGACACGCTGGTGATTCCCCGGGCCAACTATCATCGCCACGTTGTCTCCGAAGCATTAGCAAATGCATTGGCGCATCGCGACCTGGCGCTGCGAGATCAGTCGACGCGGCTACACATCTTCGACAAGTCGATCGAGATCATCAATCCGCGCCGGACCATTGGGTTTGCGCCGGTGGCGTTGAAGATGATTCGCTACGGTGTACCGCAGACACTTAATCCGCAGTTGGCGGCAATGTTTTCCAGTTCGGCTTATGGGCTTCAGTTGCCGCGTGGGGGACTGCCGATGTTACTGCGCGAGTCGCGCCTGTTTTCAAACCGGCGCGCCGAAATCGTGGCGTTTAATGATGAGTTCCGCATGCGACTTCATGGCCTCTGAAAAAGCAGAAGGCAGTAGGCAGAAGGCAGTAGGCAGAAAGAGCGGGGGCAGGCCCCCTTCCTGACTGCAGGTTATCCCGGTTGAACTTTGATATTCGAAGGTTGGGATTTGTCTCTCAATGAGATCTACTTGCAGTTAGGAAGGGGGCCTGCCCCCGCTCTTGCTCGGGAAACAGCAAGAGGCCGAGGCGAAACCAATCTCGCCTCGGCCTTCGTATTCTGCCTACTGCCTACTGCCTACTGCCTACTGCCTACTGCCTACTGCCTTCTGGCCTACGGCTTCCCGCTTGCCTGCTCGTCCTTCGGCGCGTTGTAGAACTGCCGGGAGTTGATTGTGTACTCCTTGTCGTCGTACTGGCCGTCCCCGTCCACGTCAACTTTCACGACGATCTTGTGCTGCTTTCCGTCGTGCACGTCGCCCGGCCGGTAACCCAGGCTGTACTGACTGCGGAGCATGGAATCTATTGATCTCAGTGCTGCGGGAATCTCGCCTTCGAAGGTCACGGGATAGTAAGCGCCGCCCGTTTCCTTTGCGAAGGTCGTGAGTGTGTTCTGCGCTTGCAGGAAAGTCATTCGCCCGGGATCACCCAGAAGACTATCGGTGGCGGGCAGACGATCCCCGTACTTCTTAAAGAACATGTTCCCCGTGCCAATGATGAAAATCGGCACGCCGGCGTTCTGCGTAATCTTGCGAATCTGGCCGTAATTGATCTTGCTAAAAGTGTCGATGCCCGAGCAGACCAGAACGACGGCGGTGCGACGGCCCTGTACACTGGCGATGCCGGAATAGTCGGCCTTGTCGGATTTGGACTCTTCCAAAACTACTGAGTCGCCGCGACCGCCGACAAGCGTAAACTTCAGCGCGTCGTAAAGGTTCGTCTCGCGAAACGCGGGGTTGTTTCGCAGCAGGAGATTAATTACCTCCTGAATGCGATGCGGGTCGTTGGTGAAATCCGTCAGCGGCGTGGGTCGCATGTCGTAGGCGATCACCGTCACATAGTCCTGCGGCGGCTTGATGAACTGCGACAGAAACATCGCCGTAGGCCGCAGCACTTCATACTGGCCCGGCTCCATCCCCCCGCTGGCGGCATAGCCAAGATCTTCTCCCAACTTGCTGTATTCAACTACCAGGGCCACCGTGATAGGCGCTTCCGGTGTGGAAAAGTTAGTGATCTCCTTCTGCACGCCATCTTCAAATACCGCAAAATTTTGCTTCTTTAGCCCGTTGACGATCTGGCGGCTCTTCTTTTGATAAACGACGGCATCAACATTAACCAGGTCTGTTTTGACAATGATTCTTTCTGCTTCCTGTGGCTTCCCCACGATGTCCGGGGGCGGCGCCTCTTCCTGCTTTTCGCTCGCCGGCTGTCCGCTCTCGGTCGGTCGCTTATTCTTTTTCTGATTGGACGGAGGCGGTTGGCGGCGCGCCTGGGCGAAGAGCGGCAGGTTGGCGCCGGCGCCTAACGAAAGTGATAGCAAGGCGACGAGCGCAAGCAGGCGCTGGAAGTGGTTAAAGCTTTTCATGACGAAATCCTTTTCCTGCCGGAGGATGATTGTGGTGGCAACCGTCGAGAGAATGATAAGCGAAGACTCCAGAAGCCCTCATGGAATCTCAATCTCTTCAGTTCCTGGCTAACCCTGCAATGTCTGATGCTCCTTTGAAAGGCCGCGTTTGCCTGTTTCAGGGACCTGTTCCGCTGGCGGCTTCGGCATCGATGACGGCGTCGTAATATCCGGTATTGTCGCTCAGATTTCCCTCGTTAACTCCCAAAAACAGCACGCCATCGCGTTGCGCCACAAAATCCCGATTGGCGCCGACGAAAATAAAGTCATCATTGTCATCGCCAATCACGGCAATCAAGCCACCGGTCGGTTGATTCCGCATCAGTTTGTCTCGATCCGGAAGACCGGGAACGCCCTCGGGCGTGGAGAAACGGCCGCCACCCATCGTGACGCGGCCAGAAGCGTTTATCCGCAGGCGTTGGCCCCGACGCACCACCAGGCCGCTATTCGTCCAGCCATTACCGGCGTTATCTCCTCGCACGCGCACGTTGACCTGGAAGAAGGTTGGCGCATTCGCAGTTCTGGTAGTATTCGACGTCGGATTGTTTACGATACTTGGTTGCGAAGAGGGACGTGTCGACTGCTGGGCTGGTTCCTGGATATTACCGCTGGAGCCCGTATCGTCATTTGCGAGCGAGGCCGCGGCGGCCGTAGTGGCGGCATCAAACTCGATTGATTCCACTTCGTCCATGTAAACCATGATGCGGCTGCGCCGGCCGCGGGCGCCACTGCCAAGGAGAATGGTGAACTGCTGATCTTTAAATCCGATCACCTGACCGCGCAGGACGCTGCCGTCCTTTAGACGAATGGTGTCGGCGAGTACGGGAACAACACTTAGCAGGACAATGAGCGGCAGAGCCAACAGTCGGGGCGCCAAACTTTTTTTCATAGTTCTCCTCCGGAAGCAAACGGTAACTCAACGAGGTTTAGCAAACAGTAGCACGCTTTGCAAGCAGGAGAGGCGTGGTTGTACCCGGATGGATGCGCGGCCAGGGTCAAAGGTTGCGGTAATTGGGGGAAGCACTACTTCTTGCCGGTGGTTCCCCTGCCGAGTACACTGCCCCGAAAGAAAGTTAGGTGTCACTATGTTTCCAATTCGCGGCATTTACGAGGTTGCGATTCGCGTAAAAGATCTGGCGCGGGCGGAGAAATTTTACCGCGAGGTACTGGAACTGGAGGTAGGCATTCGGGACGAACGGCGAAACTGGCTGTTCCTGCGTGCAGGCGGTAATGCCGGCATGATTGTATTGCAGGAAGACAAAGGTGAATGGCCCACACAGCATTTCGCCTTTACTGTCCACGAAGCTGATATTGAACGCGCGGCGGAGATGCTCAAGCAGAAGGGAATTGCAGTCAGCGATCCTGTGGTGCACGAATGGATGCAGGCAACCTCGCTCTATTTTGATGACCCGGACGGCCACGCCCTGGAGCTCCTGGCAATGAACTCACGAGTTGGAGATGGGAAACCGATATGAGAATGATTAGTGAGGTTGCGATCAAGGAATCGCTTGGCAAAGCGATAAGATGCTGGCACTCAAATTGCGATGCGGCACGACTGGTTAATATGACGGCTTAAGCGCATAGTTTATCCAAGGAAAACAGAACACTTTTGGGCTAACCGGGAACGAGGCTGTATTGAATGATGTCGCGCTTAGTTAAAGTAATAAGTCTTGCCGGTTTGCTGGCAATGGGGGTCGGCGACTTTCTCTGAATCCATCTGGCAGACATCCTTCGTATAGAAGTCGAGGAGATCACAAACATGTATATATCTTTTTTCCTGAGCTCTGCCCTTTTAATTGCGGGCGCTGCGTTGGCTTGCAATGCAGTCACGGCTTCCGGCACTGCAATCCCGGACCCTGCTCTTGATTCGCCCCTCGCAAGCGCTAAAGGCGAACAAATCGCTGTCCTGGCGGGAGGCTGTTTTTGGGGAGTGGAAGCTGTGTTCGAACATGTCAAAGGCGTCACCGAAGTAAGATCCGGATATGCTGGAGGGTCAGCTACCAGGGCAAGTTACGAGGAGGTCAGTGCAGGGAATACGGGTCATGCCGAATCAGTTCAAATAACTTACGATCCATCGAAGATCACGTATGGTCAGCTCCTTAAGGTGTTCTTTGCTGTTGCGCACGACCCGACCGAGCTAAATCGGCAAGGGCCCGACACTGGCACGCAGTATCGCTCGGCTGTTTTTTTCTCTAATAAAGAACAGAAGCTTATTGCGGAAGCCTACATCGAGCAGCTTAACCAGGCTAAAGTGTTCGGTCGTCCCATCGCAACTCAGGTAGCCGCACTACAATCTTTTAGCGAAGCCGAAGGCTACCATCAGAACTACCTGGCCAATCATCCGCATGAGCCCTATATCGTTATCAATGATCTTCCTAAGGTCGAGAACCTTCGCAAGCAGTTTCCCGCTTTATTCGTAGCGAAGTAGATTAAGAGTTAGGCTTAACCGAAACTTGCGTCAACGACGATTGAAAGAACCCCACCGTGTCTCGGACGTGCCAGGGCAACCGATAAAGCGATTCATTCGCTAAGTGCCGTCAGGGCAGCTTAATGTTTCAATAACTCCCTCTGACTCTTTCCGCTGCGAAAGTGGTGGGCGAGGAAAAGTTCAATCCTAAGAAGCGATAATAGCCTCAGTTATCGCTTCAACATCTTCCCGGAAACGATTACGGTCTACAAAAGTAGGGGCCACGGAGCAGATTCAATCGTTACCTCTGGACATATTCCGTGTGATATTTTAGGGCAAACGCGGTGGGGGAAAGTCTCATGGACGAGAGTATCGAGCAAAATTCTGAGCCGCAGTCTGGATCAGAGAAAACAGCCGCTCCTTTTCCCGTTATCGACCGAGTCGAAGCGGGCATGGCGCACGGCTACGTGACGATCGCCCGCGAACCAACCGAACCCACGGAAGCATCGGCATCCATCCGCTTTCAAGCCCATCTGCTGGATACGATTGAACAGGCGGTGATCGCCACTAATTTGGATGGAATTGTCATCTATTGGAATCAGTTTGCCCAAAAACTCTATGGATGGACGGCCCACGAGGTGATAGGTCGCGATATCCTGGATTTGACGACGCCGGAAATAATGACGGAACAAGCTCTTGAGATAATGTCCCACCTGCGTCAGGGCAATAGCTGGGCTGGGGAGTTTAAGGTGCAGCGAAGTGACGGCACAACGTTTCCAGCACAAATTACTAATTCACCTATCAACGATGACCAAGGGATATTGATTGGCATTGTCGGTGTCTCCATCGACATCACTGAGCGCAAACGGCAGGAAGCCTCGCTAATAGAACTCACAAGTCAAATAGAGCGGCAGGCGCGCGTCTTTAATACCACGCTTTCGTCCATCACCGACTTCGCTTACATCTTCGATCGCGAGGGGCGTTTCCTTTATGCGAATCAAGCACTGCTTGATCTATGGGGACTGACGTTGGACGAAGCGATGGGTAAGAATTTCTTCGACCTGCAATATCCTGACGACCTGGCGTCGCGGCTTCAGCAGCAGATTCAGCAAGTCTTTGACACCCGACGGGGACTTAGGGACGAGACACCCTATACCAGTCCGACCGGCGCGGGCGGGTACTACGAATACATCTTCAGTCCGGTCTTCGCCGCCGACGGTACAGTGGAAGTGGTGGCGGGTTCCACGCGCGACATCAGCGAGCGCATCCGGGTCGAAACCGCATTGCGTGAAAGCCGCGAACGTCTGCAAATGGCGATGAACGCCGCGAAAATTTATTCGTGGGAGATGAACCTGGCGACGCAGCAGGTCGAGTGGTCTACTAATCTGGAACGGGTGATAGGCTTTGACTTGCCGTCGGATTTTGCGGCCGTCACGGGTCTCATTCATCCTGAAGACCGCGAAGAAACGGCACAGTTGATCTCGCAGGCGATTAGCGGTGGCCGGGATTACGAATCGGAATTTCGCCTGGTAAATCCGAAGAGCGGCGAGATTGTATGGCTACGCGGGCAAGGCGTTTTGGTAGGTAATACTCACGACTCTCAGCAGCGTTTTGTCGGCATCACGCGAAACATCACCGAGCGCAAACAGGCGGAGCAAGACTTACGCATCAGCCAGGCTGAGCTGCAAAAGTCTCATGATGAGCTTGAGAGACGAGTGGCAGATCGCACGGTCGCACTCTCCGAGACGAATGCCATTTTGCAGGACGAAGTCAGCGAGCGGCGCCGCGTTGAAGCGGAACGCGTCAAGTTGCTGCGCCGCGTCATTTTCGCGCAAGAGGATGAACGCCGCCGCATCGCCCGCGAGATGCACGACCAGTTCGGGCAGCAGTTGACCGCGCTGAAAATGAAACTGGACAAGCTGAATCAAGATTGCGGCGAGCAAACAACCCTGCGGGAGCAGATTGAAGCCTTACAAGCGATCGCAGGGCAACTCGACGAAGACGTTGATTACCTGGCCTGGGAAATGCGCCCGACGGCGCTCGACGATCTCGGCTTGCAGGCAGCGCTCTCCAGCTACGTCCAGAATTGGTCAAAACATTTCGGCGTTCCCGTTCAACTGCATGCGAGCGGAATGGAACAGGAGCGCTCAACACCGGAGATGGAAACCGCGCTCTATCGCATCGCGCAGGAAACTCTCAACAACGTCGCCAAACACGCCGCAGCCAAAAGCGTCGCGGTGGTGCTCGAACGCCGCGCCGACCAAGTCTCGCTCATCATCGAAGATGACGGCGTAGGTTTCGACTTGCAGCAGGTCCTGGCGGCTGACGATAAAGGACTGGGACTGATTGGCATGCGCGAACGTGCCGCACTCGTAGGCGGCCTTATCGAGATTGAATCGCAACCAGACGCCGGTACAACCGTGGTCGTACGGATTGCCGCGCCGC
>JBDUCF010000426.1:0-2791 GCA_040003545.1 Pyrinomonadaceae bacterium
CGAACCTGCTGCTTGCCGGCGCTGCCTCGCGTCAGAAAGAGATGGCCATTCGGACCGCTCTGGGCGCATCGCGATGGCGTGTGATGCAACAGCTCTTTACCGAAAGCACGATCCTGGCGCTCGCGGGTGGGACGCTGGGATTGTTCCTGGCGCTGTGGGGCGTGGCCCTCATGACAAAACTCTTACCCCACGACTTTCCCCGTCTTGCCGAGATCGGTATCGATTGGCGTGTACTCGGTTTCACGCTCGCCGCTTCGGTGTTGACCGGCATTCTCTTCGGTCTGGCGCCTGCGCTGCAGATCTCAAGAAGTGAGGTGCAGGAGTCATTGAAAGAAAGCGGACGCGGCGCATCCGGCAGCAAGCGCCATAATCGTTTGCGTAATCTCTTGATTGTCACGGAGGTCGCGTTGTCAGTAGTGTTGCTGGTTGGCGCGGGTCTTCTGTTTCGCAGCTTTCTCCAACTACAATCGATTAATGCGGGCTTCACTCCGCAGCAAGTTCTGACCGTCAGACTTACGCCATCCGGACCGCACTATGCGGGCGACCCCGACTACATGAATTTCTATAGTCAGGTGATGCAGAGAATCAGCGTCCTTCCCGGAGTCCAGGCGGTCGGCGCCATCAATACCCTACCCCTTGGCAGAGGGCCCACCGCGGGAATCAGGATTGAAGGTGGCCCATTGCTCACGCCAGACAAATGGCCCGCCACAAACTACCGCGGAGTTAGTTCCGGCTACTTTCGCGCGATGAATATTCCAGTGGTCCAGGGAAGGGCCTTCACTGACCGCGATACAGCCAGCGCTCCTCTCGTCATGATAGTAAATCAGGCGCTGGCCCGCCGCGACTTTCCGAATGTAGATCCCGTCGGTAAGCGAATCAGTTTAGGCGGCAAGGACCCGAAGGGACAGCCTCTCTGGTGGGAGATTGTGGGCGTTGCCGCGGATGTCAGGAATCTGGAGTTGCGCGAGGAGGCGTCACCGGAGTTCTACACCTCGGCTCTACAAGACACATGGACCGGAATGTCGATTGTGGTTCGCACTGCGGTCGAACCGGCCAGCCTGACTCCGGAGGTCCGTCGCATAGTGGCCGAAGTTGATAAGTCAGCCCCCGTATCTGACGTCAAGACTATGGAAAATATCGTAAGCGAGGCAGTCACTCAGCCGCGCTTCAATTTGTTCTTACTCGGTCTCTTCGGCGGCATCGCCTTGCTGTTGTCCGCCGCCGGAATCTATGGCGTCACCGCTTATGCCGTCACCCAACGCACGCATGAGTTTGGAATTCGGATGGCGCTCGGCGCACAGGTCGGTGATGTTCTGAAAATGATACTCGGGGAGGGGATGCGTCTGATCATTGTAGGCATCGGGATTGGTCTCTTGGCTTCCTTCGCCCTGACGCGGTTGCTGAATACTCTGGTGTTTGAGGTGAGCGTTACTGATCCACTGACCTTCGTCGCAATCAGTCTGGTGTTAACGGCCGTTGCTTTGCTGGCTTGCTACATTCCGGCGCGACGAGCAACTAAGGTCGATCCATTGATCGCCTTGCGCTACGAATAGGCAGAACCACCTGCGTGAGCGGGTGGCTTTAGGGCTGATGGAATAGCTATAGGACCAATAGGACTTATCGGACCTATAGCCAATTCGCATTGATTAGAAAGCGGACTTGTCCGCCTCGCGGCGGGGGGCACAAGTCCCCTATCTAAACTTAAGTAAGGAGAAGTTATGGAAAACCTGCTGCAGGACATTCGCTATGGAATTAGAGGCCTCTTCAAGCGGCCGGGATTCACCGCCGTAGCCGTCATCACCCTGGCGTTGGGCATCGGCGCTAATAGCGCGATGTTTAGCGCCGTCAATGCGGTGCTGCTGCGCCCACTCTCGTTTCCGGAATCAGAACGAATAGTTTTGGTCGAGGGCGTCAACCCGCAGCAGGGAATTACGGACAGCAACCTGTCCGTGCCTGACTTCGCCGACTGGCAGAATCAAAATCAGGTCTTCGAGCAAATGGCCGGATTTGTTACCGGCGGATCCCTGCTCGTCAATAATGAAGAAATAGAACGTGTTCGCGGTACCAGCGTCACCGCAGATTTTTTCCTACTCTTCAAAACGAACGCCCTGCTGGGTCGTGCATTGCAACCCGACGACGCACAGAAAGGCCATGATTCCGTTGTAGTGCTGAGCTATGGACTATGGCAGCGTCGCTTTGGTTCCGATCCAAATGTTATGGGCACCAAAGTGAAAGTTGGCGGGGAGGCGACGACTGTAGTTGGTGTGATGCCTGCCGGCTTCGACTATCCGGCTCAATCCGAACTGTGGGTGCCATTCCCGATCGATGCGGCGGCTGAACGCCGCGATAACCGTTACCTTGAAGTGATCACGCGTCTGAAGTCAGGAGTGACACTCGCACAGGCGAAAACCCAGCTCGACACTATCAATCAACGGCTGTCGCAAACGTATCGCGAAACAAATACCGGCTGGACTGTGCGGCTAACAACTCTTCAGGACAGTTTAGTTGGTGGGACGCGTTCATCTTTACTTCTACTGCTTGGCGCAGTGGCACTTGTGTTGTTGATAGCCTGCGGGAATGTCGCGAACTTGCTGCTTGCGCGCGCGACTGCGCGACAGAAAGAGATCGCGGTGCGCGCGGCACTTGGCGCCAGCCGCTTCAGAGTAATTCGTCAGTTGCTGACAGAAAGCATGCTGCTGTCAATCGTCGGTGGGACCATCGGTCTCGTGCTGAGTCTTTGGTTAACAAAATTGCTCATCGCGGTAAGTCCGGCAAACAGCCCACGCTTCGA
>JBDUCF010000427.1:0-2790 GCA_040003545.1 Pyrinomonadaceae bacterium
AGTATGCACTTTGGCACCTTTCGGAGTTCGCGCGCGCTACCGGAAATCTGCCGGCCGAACGCGAGTATCTGCGACAGCTAATCGCGACCGCGCCATCAAGTCTGTTTCGTACTGCCGCCATAATCCGTTTGGGACAGAGCTTCTTCGAAAGCGGCGACTATGCGGCGACCGTCGCCGCCCTGCGACAAATTACGGAATCAAAGACAAACTCAACGGCTCGGGCTGCCCTGACCTTGACCGGACAAGCGTATCTTCGTGCCGGACAAACTCGGCCGGCACACGACGCGTTTGACCGCCTTATTTCGCAGGCTCCCGATCCGGCGAAGCCGGACGACTATGCACTTCAGGCAGCACGCGGCCTGGACGAATTGGATGGTTACAAACAAGGGGCTGAGAATTCATCCGAACCGCGGCTACCAGAGAACGAGCACCTGCGCCGTGCCAACATATATCAATTCAACCGCGACTTTGCCTCTGGCCGCCGCCACTACCAGTCTCTGGTTGCAGACTACCCGCAAAGTGGATCAGTCGCCGACGCGCTGTACCAAATTGGACGCGGATTATTTCAGGAAGGCAAGTACGAAGACGCGATCACTTATTTTCGGCAGGTGCTCGGACAGTCTTCTGCGAATCCCAGCGCCCGCGATGCCCTCAGCACGCTGGCCTCCGCGCAGAATCGCTTGAAACGTACCGACGAGGCTGTCGCCTCCTATAAGCTTTTCATTGAGCGCTATCCCGGTGCGCCGAATGCCGAGCGGCCCTATCTGAACATCAGCGACGCTTTGCGGGAAGCTGGCCGGGACAACGAAGCACTCGAATGGGTGCAGCGCACGCGTGCGCTTTTCAAAGGGCAAACCGCGGCCACGCTGGCTCTTTTCTCGCAGGCGCGTGTGCATTTCGCGCAGGGCGCGTGGTCCGCGGCGCTGGATGATGTGTCAGCGTTGCAGCAGGAACGAGACCTCGGCAGCGCCCAAACCGCTGGAGCCACCACCGCTTCGGAGGTCGCTTTCATGCGGGCTTACGCGCTTGAACAGTTGGATCGTATCGACGAAGCGGCGGAGGCGTATTTGGGGATTCCCGATGGTCGGAATGAATACTACGGAGCCCAGGCCACGCTACGACTGCGCGGACTAGCCCGGCAACCGGAGAAACAGAACACCCTTGCACGCAAGCTGGATAGCCTGAGGGCCACGGCGCGGCAAGCGCTGGACTCTGGCGATGCCGAGCACGCCCGGGTCGCTACCCAGACCGCCTTGCGATTGACTGACGACGTCGCAATCACTCGCGACCTACTTGAAATTGCTCGTCGCGCGTACGCAAACTTGCCCGCCTACAATTCCTTTCCTTCACTGGGCCTCATTTCACTGGGCAGACAAGAATTGCTAGCGGACTCCGCAATTGATGTTGGCCGCGCAGGCGCAAACGAAGAACCTTCGCATCAAAAGATCGCGGACGAACTGCTTTTCCTTGGCCTTTATGATGAAGGCACTCCGGAGCTTGCTGCCTCCCGAACTGAGAAGGCCCCAGCCTCCAAACAAACAGCCGAAGCGATCGATTCCAAAACACCCGGCAACGCGTCGGGTAACGCGCAACCGCAACCTTCGTCGGCGAATTTCGACTACACGCTTGCCGTCTACTTCCTGCGCGGAGGCAATGCTAATCAGGCCCTGCGCTTCGCAACGCCTCTTTGGAAAAACGTTCCGCGTGATTATCTATTGGAACTGGCGCCGCGCCAGTTTGTAGAACTGCTGTATCCCACTCCTTACGCGCCTGCTTTTCTTGCGCAGGCTGCCGGGCGTGGCGTCGATCCCCGCTTCCTGCTGGCAATTGCACGACAGGAATCGAGCTTTAGACCGGAAGCCAAGTCCGCCGCCGCCGCGCGCGGCCTCATGCAGTTTATCTCGGCCACTGCCGGCGATGTTGCAACGCAACTCGGAAGGAGTTCGTTTCGGGAGGAGGAGCTCTACGATCCCAGCATAGCCATCTTGTTTGGCGCTCAGTACATCAGTAATCTTTTCAAAAGATTTCCCGAGATGCCGCAGGCCGTGGCCGCCTCGTACAACGGTGGCGACGAGAGCGTCGCCCGCTGGGTTGCTCGGGCCCGCTCCAGCGATCCGGACCGGTATGTGCTCGAGATCGGATTCGCCCAGACCAAGGATTATGTTTACCGGGTCATGTCAAACTACAGAGCCTATCAAAGACTTTATTCGAATCAACTTCAGCCGCAGGACCGCGCCCCCAAAAACTGAATGAGAACCTTTCAGAATCTTCGCACCATCAATCGTGCCGTTATTCTTTTGCTGGTGGCGCTACTGCCGGCATTCTTGTCGACAGGATGTCGCAAGCAGCCCTCAACCGGCCGGCGTTATGAGCTAAGCGGCAAGGTCGTTTCAGTCGATAAGACAAATCGCACCGCCACTATTGCTCATGAAGATATCAAAGGTTACATGCCGGGGATGACAATGGAGTTTCGTTTCAAAGACGACTGGCCGCTGGCCGTGCTGGTTCCCGGCGATCAGATCACTGGCACGTTGGTAGTGGACGGCATATCGTCGTGGATTGAAGAACCGGTCATTGCGAAAGAGGCTGTTGCCGATCCTGATGCAAAGGCGGGGGATGGCCTGGCCGAGCCCAGGGCTGGTGATGAAGTCCCCGATTTTCAACTGGTCAATCAGGATGGCAAGCAAATTCATCTGGCGCAGTATCGCGGCAAGACGCTGCTGATCACTTTTGTTTACACGCGCTGTCCCCTGCCCGACTATTGCACGCTGATGAGCAACAACTTCCACG
>JBDUCF010000083.1:0-9292 GCA_040003545.1 Pyrinomonadaceae bacterium
CTCTTCACCGTCAAGCTTGATTTCCGATCCGCTGTATTTTCCAAAAAGTACGCGATCGCCTTTTTTCACATCGAGCGACTGGCGCGTGCCGTCTTCCTTGTACTTGCCTTCGCCCGCGGCGACGACCTCACCCTCTTGCGGCTTTTCCTTCGCGGTGTCCGGAATAATGATTCCGCCCCGCACCTGTTCACCCTCTTCAATGCGGCGTAGGATTACGCGGTCATGCAGAGGTCTAATGTTCGTTGCCATACTTACTTTCTGCTCCTTTCGGGTTTTGCCTTGAAATATAACTGCGATGAAAAGATAGATCGCCCCACCTTTTTCTTAGCACTCTATAGAGGCGAGTGCTAAGAATATAGCGGGGGTAACCTTATTGTCAACTCGCCATTTGGGAGCTTTGGGCGCGGTTTTATTTAGCGAGAAAGACGTTTGGTCGCGGCGGTCGGGACTGTTCCCGTTTGGTGATAAGAGGCCACGCGCTTGGCGAGTGTATTGCGATGAATTCCCAGCATATGCGCCGTTCTGGAGAGGTGTTTTTGCTGGCGCAGCAGTGCCTTTTGGATATACAGCCGCTCGAATTCTTCGAGGGCTTCTTCGAGCAGGATCTGGCCGTCCAGCATCTCTTCTACCAGAGCTTCAAGGCGGCTGCGAATCTGCATCTAATCCTCCGGGAATTCATTAACAAAGAGTCCTGATAAGAACCTCGGTTTCTCGCCGCTGCTCGCCCTTGGAGGCCCGGAGCGCTCGCGCCCGCAGTTCGCTACTCGAGCTACAGCTCGGCTCCGACGATTAGGCGGTACGCTTCCAGATAGCGTTCGCTGGTGGCGCGCGCCACATCCGTAGGCAGTGAGGGCGCCGGGGGCTGCTTGTTCCAATTGAGGTCTTGGAGATAGTCGCGGACGAACTGCTTGTCGAAGGAGGGCTGCGATTTTCCCGGTTCATAGGAAGCCGCCGGCCAGAAGCGCGACGAATCGGGAGTTAGCGCCTCGTCGATGAGTATGACGTTTCCCTGGCGATCCTTTCCAAACTCAAACTTTGTATCCGCGATAATGATCCCTTTGCCTCGCGCATACTCCCGGGCCTCGTTGTAAAGACGTAGCGAGATATCGCGCAGGCTGGAAGTTACTTCCCGGCCAATCAACTCCGCCATCCGGCTTTCGCTGATGTTTTCATCGTGACCCGTTTCCGCTTTAGTTGCGGGAGTGAAAATAGGCCGCGCCAACTCCGCCGATTCACTCAGCCCTGCTGGCAACCGGTGGCCGCAAACCTCGCCCGTTTCCAGATAATCTTTCCAGCCCGAGCCGACAAGGTAACCGCGCACGACACACTCGACCGGGAAAACCTCAGTGCGGCGGACGAACATTGAACGTCCCTGCACAGTCGCTGCATGGGCGCGAACGCCAGCCGGCATTTCTGCCATATCTGTCGTGATCAGATGGTTGGGGACAATGTGCGCCAGCTTTTCAAACCAAAATCGCGATAGAGCGGTTAGCACTTCGCCTTTGCGCTCGATGGGTGTGGGAAGGATACAATCGAAAGCCGAGATCCGATCGGTGGCAACTATCAGCAAGCCATCTTCGCCGGCTTCGTATACATCGCGGACCTTACCGCGCCGCAATAACTTGAGATCGGTCAGAGAAGTCTCGACCACCGGGGCAGGAGAAATCATTCTTGCACGCTCTTTGTTTTGAAAGCTTATGAAAGCGAGCGCGATTGTGCTAGTCAGGTCTTGAGTTTGTCAAGATTCGCTGCGAGATAAAACAGATCACGTGAATAAGCTCGTTACACTGCGCTACCACGCACTATTGTTTCGCGAGCGATTCCTGTAAGCGGCGGATCTGCGCCGCATGGTTGTGGGCATGCTCTGCGTAGATTCGGAGCCAGTCGTCGGCGGTATAGGAACCGCTTTCAGAGTGGGTTCCCTCGCGCTTCCAATCCTCCTCCGACATCGAATCGAGCAGTTGTGCCGTGTTTGCGCGGGTGCTGCGAAAAGCGTCGAGTGCGGGACCGATCTCGCGCGCGTTGTAATTTAGCCGGGCAGCAAAAGCGTCCTGGTCGTAGCCCTGAATCAGCGGATGATCCTCGACCAGCAGTTTCTTCAGTCGGATCCCACTAACAGTTTCACTGTCGGCGAGATGATGAGCGATTTCGCAGGCGCTCCACTTATCCGGAATAGGATGGGCAGTCAAAGCGTCCTTCGGAAATCGATCCAGGCTGCGCGTCACCTCGTCGTAGCCCTCTTTGTATTTGGCGATCAATTGCCGCCTCTCTTCCGGTTTCATTCGAACAATCTCCTTTTGAAGTTTCCGGATTTGTGCCAGAATGGCGCTCGCTAAAGCTAAACTAATTCTTCCCCCAACCGAAACTACTGTTTAAGTCTTGATCCAATCGTGTTCCGCCGTCTTAACTTGAGTACGGAGAAACCAATGATACGGCAGTTGCCAATTCGCGCCCCCTTCAAAGCACTTTTTCTGAGCGCCGCGCTACTACTTGGTCAAGCTTCGGGAGCAGCTGCCCTGAACATCGGCGGGTCAGGAACGAGCCGGCAGCAGAAACCGCCTGCGGTGTTTCCGCCGCCGCAGTATGTTCCGAGCCACGATTACGACACTCGCAACATTACGCTCGACCTGCATTTCGACTGGGATAAAGAGCAGGCCATTGCGATTGAGACTATCAGTTTTGCTCCACTCGTCAAAGATTTGCGCCGCCTCGTGCTGGATGCTGCCTATATGACTTTTGCGTCAGTGAAGCTGCCTAACGGTGCGCCGCTGGAGTACCAGTTCGATGACAAGAAGGAAAAACTTGGCGTCGTTCTCGATCGCCCGTACCAGCCTACTGATGAAGTGACTATTGTAATCTCCTATCATACAAACCAACCTTCATCTGAGCGCCGCAGTATTAATGGGGGCGGGGGTCTGACCTTTATCAAACCAACTCCGGAGGATTCAAAACGTCCGAAGCAAATCTGGTCACAGGGAGAATCAGAATACAACCACTACTGGTTCGCCTGCTTCGATCATCCGAACGACTTTTTCACCTCCGAAGTTTACGCCACGGTCGAAAAGCCGTTGATAGTTATTTCCAATGGGAAACTGATGGAGACAAAAGAGAATGCTGACGGCTCGCGCACTTTTCACTGGAAGATAGCCGCCCCGCACGCCTCTTATTTGTCGTCGATCATCGTGGGGGATTACACGCCCGTGGTAGGAGACTACGCAGGTATTCCCGTGATTACTAACGTGTATCCGAGCGAGATTGAGGAGGGTAAGATTACCGCCTCGCGACTGCCCGAGATGGTCAAATTCTTTTCCGAGAAAACGGGTCTTAAATATCCTTATGAAAAGTACGCGCAGACAGTGGCCAGAGATTTCAATGGAGGCATGGAGAATATTTCAGCCACGACCCAGTATGACGTGATGATTCACGACGCGCGGGTAGAGCTGGACCAGAGCAGCGATGGCCTTCAATCTCACGAGCTGGCCCACCAGTGGTTTGGCGACTACCTGACCTGCCGTAATTGGTCCGACATCTGGCTCAACGAGAGCTTCGCTACCTACTTTCAGGCAATGTGGGACGAGCATAGCCTGGGGCATGATGATTTTCTTTACCTTGATGTGAAGGCCAACCAGGACCAGTACTATAACGCCTGGGCTCAGGGACAGCGGCGTCCCATTGTGACCAAGAATTACGCTAACCCGGACGCGGTCTTCGACACCTACGCATACCCGCGTGGGGGCGCCGTGCTGCACATGCTGCGACAGAATCTGGGTGAAGAAAACTGGTGGCGCGCCATCAACCATTACTTGAATAAATATGCGCACCAGCCGGTGGAGACCGAACAGTTCCGGATCGCAATCGAAGAGGCGACGGGGCAATCGATGGACTGGTTTTTCGACGAGTGGCTTTACCGGATGGGCCATCCAGTCTTCCATGTGACACAGGATTATGACGCCACAGCAAAAGTCTTGAAGCTTACTGTCGCCCAGGGTCAGAAGCCTGATCCCGATTCGAAATACCCGCAGGTCGGCTTCTTCCAGACTCCGGTGGACATAGAGATCGGAACGGCCACTGGCACACGAGTCGAGCGAGTCCAGATTGAACCAAAAATGGAGCAGGCTTTTAGTTTCCCGGTGGACGGCCCACCGCTCCTGGTGAACTTTGATTACGGCGACACGCTCATCAAAGAGTTGCGGTTTGATAAGTCGACAGACCAACTCGCGTACCAGCTTTCGCACGACGCGGACGTGCTGGGCCGCGTGTGGGCGCTTGGGCAGCTTTCAGCGAGGAACAAGGACAAAGGTACTGCCGACGCAGACAAACAAGAGATTGCGAAGCAGTTTGCCTCAGCCCTGACCAACGACAAGTTTTGGGGCGTGCGCCTGGAAGCAGCGACGGCATTGAATAACACGCCGGGCGATGTTGTCCGCACGGCCCTGCTCGCCGCGACGAAAGACCAAAAGTCCAAAGTCAGAGCGCGGGCGCTGCGCTCGTTGGCGTCGACAAAGGATGCGACGCTTGCCAGTACTTACCAGCAGTTTCTCAGCGATCCAAGCTACGCGGTCATCGGGGAGGCCGCCCGGGCGTTGGGCACGACAAAGAATCCGGGAGCCTATGAAGCGCTGGTCAAACTAGTCGATGTGCCGTCATGGCGCGACACCATTCGAGCGTCAGCGCTTTCCGGTCTCGCTGCACTTGGGGACAAACGGGCGCTTGATTTGGGATTCCGCTATGCGGCTGCCGGCAATCCGGCGCCAGTGCGTGCGGCCGCCCTGGCTCTCCTGGGAGCCACGGGTAAGGAAGACCCGCGCGCCTTCCCGCTCATCAGCGCCATGCTCACGGAAGGGGCCGACAAGGGAAATTTCGGGCAGATCGCAGGAGCATCTGAAGCCCTTGTGACTCTCGGCGACCAGCGCGGGCTGGCGGTTCTTGAGGAGCTGGGGAAGAAATTCGGCACTATTCCACGGGTTCAGGCTTTCATCATGCAGTTCATTCAACGATTGCGGCAAAACACCCAGCCGCCAACTCCCAAACCTCAGTAAAGAGGGAATCGATGCAACTCAAAAGGAGGTGGCCAGACAATATTTAACCTCTGTCGCTTTAGGTGGTATATCTTGTCAGGGCCTTCAACCTAACTTAATGCTTGAGTTTAATAGTCTTGTCCTGCTATATTCTAGGTCGAAAACGCGCCTTCACCACGGGCGCAAATCCCCCAAAGCCCTACTCGCCCTTCGTGGGAAACAGCGGTAATGACCATCACGAATCAGGCCGACCACGATCCTAGGTCAAATGAAGGCACGGCAGCCGCAGCCGCAGTTTCGCCAGAAGCTGCGACAAATTTGCTTGTCATCGAGGATGACGACAATATCTGCTCCGCCATCAGCGAGTACTTTTCCCGCGCCGGATACAAGGTCACTACAGCTCAAGACGGCGCTGCCGGCGTTCAGTCGGCGCTAAACAATCATCCAGACGTAGTCGTTTTGGATCTGATGCTGCCGAAGATGGACGGCTTGGCCGTTTGCAAAGAGCTGCGCCAGAAGACTCCACAAATGCCAATTCTAATGTTGACGGCAAAAGATGACATAGTCGACAAGATTCTTGGCCTTGAGATGGGCGCGGATGATTACATCACCAAACCGTTCAGCCTGCGTGAGCTCGAGGCGCGAATCAAATCGGTGTTACGCAGGGCGCGAACTGCCGTTACAGAGGATGAGAGCGGGGAAGCGCCGATTGTACGTGGAAAACTTCGCATCGATCCCGCCCGGCGCGAGGTGACTATCGGTGATCGCCAGGTAGAATTGACGCCCAAGGAATTTGACCTGCTTCGTTTATTCGCTTCGAACCCGGGCCGTGTTTTTCCCCGCAAGTACCTGCTGCAAAAGATCTGGGACTATTCTTATGAAGGGTACGACCGCACGATCGATTCACACATAAACCGCCTCCGCGCCAAAGTCGAGGACAACCCCGACAACCCTCAGATGGTTCTGACCGTTTGGGGTATTGGCTACAAATTCAGCGACGAGCAATAGACCCGTTCGGTCGCTCTCTCCCCGATAGAAAAAAGCGCGATCACTTGATATGTAACTTCTGACAGTTGTCGATCAAACCTGCCACCACCTCCGACTAGTTTCACTCCTTCCTGATCAATAAGATGAAAGCCGGGCTAAAAACCATGTTCGACGGATCCAAAGTAACGCCACGTCCTAACTCTGGTCTGGCTAAACCACTCCGCATCTTGTTTGTCGTCGTGGCTCTGGCTGCAATCGTCGGGCTGATGCCTGACATAGCTTCACGTGCTCAGCAACCTGCTGAGAATGGAGGCGCTGCTCGCAATGTCTCTTCGCAGGATGGGGCCATAGCGCAAGCACCTTCCGCCAACGTCGCCGCCGCAAACAAGCCGGGGGCGGTTGTAGAAGACTCGACCACCGCGCCAACCACCCTGGGTTCGCTGCTCTTTTCTGTTCCCGGGTTGGTGAGCGTTGTTACTATCTGCCTGATAGCTTTTCTGTTAATTCGGCGACGCGATTCTGGATGGTCCGACGAGCCTGAGGTTGCTGAAGACTTGTCGCTCGACGTCGCAACTCCGTCAGCTAATCAAAGCGCGCCGGTCGTCGACCGCAAGGTTGATAATCTACAGCTCTCCGGGCCGTTGCCAGGTTTTGTGCCAACGGATGAAGCGAATGAAGTTGTCCCGCAAAGTCCGCTTTCTCATATGGCATCATCACTTTTCGGGGGTTATCGAGTTGACCAGGAAGTTGGAAAGCTTGTTCTGGGCCAGCCCCACCGCATGGATGTGCTCGCCTCGCGCGCGCCTGACGATCGCCGGGCCATGGAGGTTTCCCTGATTAAGGCTCTGACATCGCCAAACACGACAGAGGATGGCAGGTGTAGAGCTCGTCAGGCATTGGAGGAATATGGATTCGTAGCGCGGCAAAGTGCGACGCTCCTGGCAGCTCATGATATCTGTGAACGTGCTTCCGCCGCGCGAACGCTCGGTGAGATTGCCGCTCCTTCATCTTTACCCTTCCTGCTGGAGGCGCTTTATGACAACGAACCCATCGTACGCAATCAGTGTGTCAGCAGTTTAGGGACTCTGCAGCTGCCATCTGCGATAGGAGCATTGCTCGATGTGGCCCGCCGTTATCCTTCTATTCCTGATTCTCTTTTAAGTCACGCCCTGAGCGCCTGCTCGGTAGAAAGCTTCGGTGTCATCGACGTGCCGCCAGTCCCCGCGCTGCTCAGTGGCCAGGATCCATTGTTCACGGGGGAAATCACTGCGCTTGAATCTAGTGGGATGGTGAATGAGTTGCCGGATTTCGTGGAAGATGCTGAACTCATTCAAGCGCTGGGGCAACTTGAAAACCCGGAGATGTCTCTGCGCGCAGCCGCTGTGCGCCAGTTGGCCCAGTTTCCCGTCCAGCGTTCAGTCCAGGCTTTGGCCTCGGTTGCGATACAGGATCCGGAGCCCGCGGTGCGGGGATCGGCAGTTTCATGTTTGGGTTCGATCGATCATGAGTCTGTTTTTGCTCCCGTGCTTATTGCGCTGGCAGACGAGTCAAGAGAAGTACGCGCTGCCGCTGCTCGGTCGTTGACAGGACTGAGCTTTGACCGGGCTGACGCTTATGTTCGCGTAATTGAAACAGCAAACGCAGGAACACTGCAGCACGTGGCCCAGGCTTGCATCAAGGCCGGCATCGTTTCGCAGGCAATGGAGCGCCTGGCCAGCAGCGATCGCCGCCAGGCTTACGAAGCGTTCTCGCTTCTTTCCCTGCTGGCGAAAGCGAATGAGATGCGACCGATCCTCGACGCAATCGAGCAACATCCGGACAGCGATGTCCGTTTGTGCGCGGTGCGAGTACTGGGACTTTCCGGCCAGCCTGAGGTAGCTCAGGAATTGCGCCAGTTGGCCGGGCGAGACGATATTCCCGAAGTCGTGCGCACCTCCATTCTGGAGGTGATCTACAAGATCGATCAGGCGCAACTGGCGGAGAATTCCGCTAAGTGACAAGCAAGTCAATAGCATTGCATAATGAGAAAGTCGCGAAAGCTTTTTCACTTCATTTGCCCCGATGATGAAAAACATGGACCGCTCACTCGTGTTGCTTGAGAAATTATGCCCGCTGCTTTTCTGCCTGCTGGCCATCAGCTTATTTTCCTTTGTCCCTATAACGTCGCGGGCACAGACCAATCGTAATTCCAGGGCCCAGCCCGGCTCACCAACCGCAAAGCATACTGCCACGCTTCGCGCCGGCGACTCGTCAGAGGGCTCCCGCGTCAGCATTTACTCGGATTCAACGTTGGATGACTACGAGGCTTATCGACGCGGTGATCGCTTCTACGTGAAGTTACCTGCCGTGGAAGTCTCGCCGAGTCAGGCGAAAGTTCACGCGCGAGGTTTTGAGGACGTGAACCTGCAGAAGACCGGCAGCACCAGTCTGCTGTCTTTTCATCTGCAACCGGGAACAACCGCTCGCGTGGACCAACGAGGCAACCGTCTGGAGGTGATTTTTACAACTCCGGGCGGGTCGCAAAGTGCTGCGCCGGCCGCGTCGCCAGGCGGCGCAACCACTTCGAGCAGCAATGAAGCGGTGAATAGTTCCACGAGGAGCGTTCCAGGTTCAGCACCGGAAACCGCTAAGAGTCAGTCGCCGCCTGCTGCAAACAACGCTGACGCTTCGTCAGTATCCAGCGCGTCACCTTCTGCCAATTCTCAGAATTCAACACCGTCCGCCAATCCGGCGACGTCGAGCCAGCAGCACGCGAACGACTCCTGGCTCGGGACTGGTGACTGGAAAACGCGTCTCAAGTTCTATGGAGAGATGGCGCGCCTAAATTGGCTGCCGCTGGTAATCGGTCTGTTCGCGGTGTTATTGATCGTCGCTCTATTGTTGTCGCGTCGTTCCCGGTCTCGCCACCGCAGAGATATTGTCACGCTGCCGAAGAAGCTGGCGAAGAATGAAGGCGCGGCAGTTAAAGCCAAACCCATCGGCGCAGCGGTTGCCACTGAACGAATTTCAGGAATCAAATCGACGTCACCCGCCGGGACATCCTCGTCGCAATCAGAATCGAGGGAGCGAATTGCTACAGGTCCTCCCCCGGTATCAGCCGGGCCGGTCGTTCACAAAAGAGTGGATGTGGCGCTTGTGCAAGCCGAGGCCAACAGCATGCTGTCGGGAGCGAGATATGATAACCACGTCACCGGGACCGTAGATAGCGGCGCTCGCGAAGTCATTGCAACCGAGCTTCTTTCGGCGCTGGCGGGCCGAAATCCCGAACGGCGCGAACGCGCCCGCGA
>JBDUCF010000428.1:0-2774 GCA_040003545.1 Pyrinomonadaceae bacterium
TGGTGGCTGAGGATTTTGGAATCACTTTTCTGCCAGCGGGTTTCTCTTCAGGCAGCCTTCCACCCGAAGGCTGCTGTTTCTCCTGGGCCGCGCCCTCCGTTGCCGATATGGCGAAGACCATCAATACGCTTAGAGCCATTATTCCAGCGCGCCATTGGTGAACTGGTTGGCCCATGACTGGAAACTCTAGACGTGGTATCTAAACCTGTCAATGCACGTGACCAAGCGGGGATCGGACACGGTACAACACGTCGCCGTGTTAAGAGGATCGCCGTGATATAATTTCCTACTTTGCAGGTAGCCGCCTATGGAAAAGACTATCCGAGTGTTTAGATCAGCTGCGGAGGCCGAGGAAGCCGATAAGAAATATTACCGTTCTCTATCTCCCAACCAAAGAATTGCGTTTCTGCTGATGCTGAGAGACCAGCATCGCCCTTACTCTAATGAGCTTACAGAAGGATTTAAGAGAGTTTATCGAGTTATTAAACGCTCTTGATGTGCGCTTTGTCATAGTGGGTGCCTTTGCGGTCGCTTACCACGGCTATTTCCGCTACACAGCCGATATCGATCTCTTTATCGATCGCTCTGAAGAAAACGCGCAACGCATCCTCCAGGCAGTCGAGCAGTTTGGCTTTCGAGACCTGGAGTTAACTAATGAAGACTTCACGCGGGACGATCAGGTCATCCAACTTGGAGTTTCTCCGAACCGAGTTGATGTCATGACGTTTCTTTCAGGAGTGAGTTTTGATGAGGCGTGGTCCTCACGCGAGCAAGGTGAATTAGACGGCCTGGTTGTTCCTTTCATCTCCAAGGAGATGCTCAAGCGGAACAAAGCTGCGTGTGGGAGACTTCAGGATCTCGCAGACTTGGAATACTTGTGAGCCGGGGATACATTGCCTTCTATCTACGATAACGATCTAGTTCCACTTAGCCTGGATAAAGTCAAAACTTATCCGCTCGCATCGCGACCCAGCAAAGTGAAACTTGAAGAGTTTGCCCGTCCTATCACCGAAGATTCTTCATTGCGCGAGTTCCTGGAAAGACTCCCCAACATCCTGGCCGTACAGAATTTGCGCCAGCTCGCCGGTCAAATCCGCCGCGCGCGCGATTTGGGCAAGCCGATCATCTGGGGCATTGGCGGGCATGTGGTTAAGACGGGATTGGCGCCTCTGATAATTGATCTGATGCGGCGGGGATTTGTCAGTGCGATTGCGGCGAACGGATCGGTGCTGGTCCACGATTCTGAGATTGCGATGGTTGGCTCGACTTCGGAAGACGTTGACGCGACACTCGGCGAAGGCATCTTCGGCGGCGCGGAGGAGACGGGAAGACTTTTGCATGAAGCCGCTCGTGACGGCGCCCGCGATGGCCTGGGATTAGGTGAAGCAACCGGCCGCGCGCTCCAGACTCGAACGCCGAAACACGGAGACTACTCCTTGCTTTGCGCGGCCTACAAAGCGCGCCTGCCGTTCACTGCCCACGTGACTATCGGGGCCGACATCGCACATTTTCATCCTGCTGCGGACGGCGCTGCGCTGGGCGCGACAACCCACACTGACTTTCGTCTGCTGGCTGAGCTGGTACGAAGGATGGATGGTGGCGGAGTTTACTTGAACGTAGGCTCGGCTGTGATTCTGCCTGAAGTATTTTTGAAGTGCGTAACTCTCGTTCGCAACCTGGGACATCCACTCAAGGACATCACGACTGCCAATCTCGACTTCATTCAATCGTATCGCCCGCTGACAAACGTCGTGCGTCGCCCGACTGCCGACGGCGCCGGCCGCGGCTATTCGATCACCGGCCATCACGAACTAACCATTCCCTTGTTAGCCGCCGAACTGATTTGCGGCCAGGATGAGTAGTCCTGTGCGCCTTTGGTTCTTCGTTTCTTTGCGCCTTTGCGTGAAACGTTTCTCGCAAAGGCGCAAAAACTGAAAGACGTAAGGCGCAAAGAAAAGCCAGGGCGTCAAGAAAAAATCAACTTCAGTCCGGCGAGAATCAACACCACAGCCAACCATTGTCTGATACGCGGGATTGGTAATTTCCGCGTGCCCAGCTCGGATCCGATCCAGCCGCCGATTAACGCCACCGGCGCCCATATAAAGATCGCGCGCGGCACAGCCGCAACCGCGGTAACGTGTCCCAGCAGCCCGGCAATTGAATTCACCAGGATAAACGCCGCCGACACCGCCGCCGTTTCTTTGGTCCTGGCCCAACCCGTCAGCAGCAAAAGCGGGCTCAGAAATATTCCGCCACCCACGCCGGTCAATCCCGAAAGCAAACCAATCGCCGCCCCAAAAAACAAAGCAATCCAGAGCGGCGCGTGCTTCGGTGTTTCCTGATCGGGCTTAGTGGCGATCAGAAACAATCTGAACGCGCTGTAGAGCAAGACGACACCGACGATCAGCTTATAGATGTGAACCGGCAGTGTGATGCTGCCGCCAATGAACGCCGCCGGAATTGAAGCAAGGGCGAACGGCCAGAAGATGCGCCATGAAAAGAACCCCGCGCGATAAAACTTAATTGCCCCCACCAGCGCCACCAGGATATTCAAAGTCAGCGCTGTCGGTTTCATCACCGCCGGGGCAACACCAAACAGAGCCATCGCCGCCAGATATCCCGACGCCCCTGCGTGGCCGACCGTCGAATAGAGCAGCGCTACGGCGAAAATCAGAGCGGCCAACAGAGCGATGGTTAGTGTGGTCACAGTCTTATCGAAAGTATTTCCGCGATCGCTATTCTCTTGCGGAACGATCGCGATGCATAATACCTTA
>JBDUCF010000002.1:0-29499 GCA_040003545.1 Pyrinomonadaceae bacterium
GCGTGCCTGTTTTGGAATGCCAGTGCTAGAATGTAGTTGCCCGTAACAAATAAGGTACCTAAACCATTGTCGCGCGAACTTCGAGTTATCAGTAACAATCAACCGCCGCGACAGCCGAAGCCTGAGTGGCTCAAGATTCGTCTGGGTGATCCCACGAATCAGAACCACTTGCTGAAGCTGATCGAAGGCCTGAACCTGCACACGGTCTGTCAGGAGGCGCGTTGCCCGAATATTTTTGAGTGCTGGTCCGATCGCACGGCGACTTTCATGCTGGGCGGCGACATCTGCACGCGGCATTGCGGCTTTTGCGCCGTGGGCAAAGGCGAACCAGGCTCGCTCGATCGCGAAGAGCCGCGCCACGTCGCCGAAGCCGTGCGACATCTTAACCTCGCCCATACAGTCATTACTTCTGTGAATCGCGACGATTTGGCGGATGGTGGCGCGGCGCATTGGGCGGAAACAATTCGCGAAGTGCGAGCGCTCAATCCCGATTGCAAGGTGGAAGTCCTAATTCCCGACTTCAATGGCGACGAAGCTGCGCTGAACACAGTGCTCGATGCCCGGCCTGATGTTCTGAACCACAACACCGAAACGATCGCGCGGCTCTATCGCCGCGTGCGGCCCGACGCTGACTACCAGCAATCTCTAACGCTGCTGAGGCGCGCAGGGGAGCGCCGTGATCGCGAACGGGGCGGCATGCTAACCAAGAGCGGGATCATGGTGGGACTCGGCGAGACGTTTGAAGAAGTGGTCGAGTTAATGAAGGGCCTGCGCTCAGTCTCTTGCGACATCATGACTATCGGGCAATATTTGCAGCCTCACGCGCGCCGCCTGCCGGTGGAACGCTACGTTACCCCAGCGGAATTCGATCGTTGGCGCGAAATCGGCATGGGCCTGGGTTTCAATCACGTCCAATCAAGTCCGCTCACGCGCTCCTCCTACCACGCGCGCGAACAAGCCAACGGCTGAGGTCTTTCCCTTAATAGGACGAGCGGCCCCATGAGTTCAGTAACTTTGGCTAGGTCAGAATTGTCAGCGCCGTGTCCAGCACCTTGAGTTTGAACCTTAGCCAATTCAGCGCGGCCAGGCTTGCTTTGCATTGCACGCTTTCGGCGTTGGCCATATCGGGAATCATCACCCGCTCGCGAAATGCGGCGATTACCTGCTGGTCGGTAATAACGGCGACCGTCTCCTGATACATCCGGTAGCTCAGGTAATCAAAATTCGACGAGCCGGCGATCAGGTAGTGATCGTCTATCAGCATTCCCTTCAAGTGGCTCATTCTGCCTTTATAGAAACGCAGATCGATGTCCGACAAGGTTGATTCCAATCGGGAGTACTCGGAAAAGAAACTCCAGTTGTTGTGCTGCGGGGTGACAATCGTAACGGCAACTCCGCGACCCGCGGCGTTGCGCAAGCGCTCGTAAAAAGGAAACGTGATGTACGGGCTCTCCACAAAAATCGAGTGCCGGGCGTTCTCAATCAAATCAAGCACCAGTCCAAACGCGTCTCCGTTAGCCCGGCCATCAAGCGTGTAAAGTTCAAAACCTTCGCAGTCAGCCTTTGCCTTGCGGTCTCGTCCGCTCCACGTCGAGAGAAAATCTTCGCGCAGGAAGGCCACGGCCCGCTCGTCTTCAATGCGCAGCATCATGTCGTGCCAGGCGGCATTGTGCTCGCTGAAATTCATTCCCCCGACATAAGCTGTCCGGTCGTCGACCAGGATCAGCTTCTTATGATTACGGCTCAGAATACTGCGCGGGGTGAACCCGTAGGCATTGGTAAATTTTATCGGGACGCCGTTTGTTTTTAGTTCCTTGAAGAGACTTGCGGTGTCGCGTGCTTCCTGCCGCAACTCCACATTGATAAAGTTTCTCGGCGAAAACCTGAACTTGTCGCTCATCACGAGCCTGGTGAACGAGTCAGCCAATATGCGCTTGTCGGCTGCCGGCGATGACAGCAAGCTCGCGGCCAGTAGTTTCCCGACAGAATCCCCTTCAAAGGCGAGCGTCTGGACGAAGATCGACTGGCGAGCCGAGCGCATGTCTTCGCTTAGCCGCGTCCAGAACTCGTCGAAGTCAATAAGAACTTCTATGGGCATAGTCTCGTAATCCTGAACCAACCGGTCTGCGCGCGTCCCGGCCCGCGGCTCACCCTCCGTCAAAGGGTGGCTGATTGTATTCGATCCCGATGCTGGAATAAATTTGAAAAGCTGTTAGGATCGCTCAATCACGCTGAATTCCCTTTCCGGAGCCCGTTTCTAACGTCAATGCTGCACATTCACAACGGCGATTGTTCCGCTAATACCGCGAAGAAATCGAATATACCGGGCGAACATCTTGCGTGGCGCGAGGCGTTGATCTGCGGTCCGGTCATTAAAGGCCTGACTGAAGCTGAGTGGCGCACCTTGCGCGCAAGACATCTGGCAGAGGCTTATGGCCTGAAATTTGATGACTGCGAGAAGAACCTGCGCGAGCAACAAGAAACGCTATCAAGGTGCTCCGATCATGAAGAAGTTGTGCTCTGGTTCGATCACGATCTGTTTTGCCAGCTTCATCTTATTTACCTGCTCGACTGGTTCGCGCGGCAAGAGCTGGGGACCGCCCGGTTGAGTTTGATTTGCGTCGGAAGCTTTCCCGGTATCGACGATTTTCAAGGTCTGGGCCAATTGAACTCCGAGCAAATGGCTTCATTATTGCCGGAACGTCAACAGGTGACGGCGGCGGAATTGAAACTTGCCGCTAAAGCGTGGGCCGCCTTTTCCTCCACCAATCCGCGTGAGATTGCCGCATTGCTTGCGGACGATTCGTCTGCGCTGCCGTTCTTGCAGCCGGCGCTGCGTAAACACCTGGAGCGATTTCCGTCGGCGCAAAATGGCCTGGGCCTGATTGAAAACAAAGCTCTTGAATTGATCGCGCACGGTGCTTCGCAATTCGAACCACTATTTCAGGAGTTCGGAAAGGCAGAGCCAACCTACGGGCTGGGCGATGCTCAGTTCTGGCTCATGCTGCGACAGGTAGCTGATGCCGCGCAACCCCTGCTAAGAATTTCGAATGGCGACGGCCTGATGCGAAGTTCAAGCTCTGACTTTATCAAGACCTCTTTTGCGCTGACAAAAACTGGACAGTCTGTGTCGCGCGGCGACGATGATTTCATCGCTCTCAACGGCATCGACACCTGGCTCGGCGGCGTGCACCTTCAGGGTAAAGAAGTCTGGCGTTGGGATGAGAAACAGGAAGAACTAATTCCGAAAGTGGGCGTTTAGAGTACCAACTTTAGTTGGGCTGTTTCCGACTTATTGAAAGCCCGACTGAAGTCGGTACTCTACCCGCCCACTTTGGTTCAAACTCAATGGACATCGAACAAGTACGCGCCTATTGCCTTTCGTTTCCCCACGTCACTGAAGACGTTCAGTGGGAAAACGATCTCTTGTTTCGCATTGGCAACAAGATGTTTGCCGTCGCCGGGCTCGATGCCTCGTCGGATCACGTTCTTTCGTTTAAGTGCACTCCGGAAAAGTTTACTGAATTAATCGAGCGAGACAGCATCGTTCCCGCGCCTTACGTAGCTCGTTATCATTGGGTCGCATTGGAAAGGTTCGATGCGCTGAGACAAGCGGAGCTGAAAGAGCTGCTGCGAAACTCGTACGGGATGGTGCTCGCCAAACTCCCCAAAAAACTGAGGACACAACTCGGTGGTTAGTCGCTCGCGAGGCAGAAGCCCGACCGTCAGGGAGGGCTCTTGCAAGCTACTTGACCCGAGCCCTTGCTGACGCGCGGGCTTCTGCTTGGGATGCTATAATTCGCCTTTCTCGATGAATCCAAAGCCCTCAAACATGCGCGCCGGTGTCTATATCCATATTCCCTTCTGCCGCTCGCGTTGTTCGTATTGCGACTTTGCTACCGGCATGTATGAATCCTCGCTCGCCGAGCGCTACGTCCAGGCATTAGCCAAAGAGATCCGCAGCTTCACGAACGCGGCCGACAACCCGGAGACCGATACGGTCTACTTTGGCGGCGGCACACCTTCATTGCTGTTACCTGCTCAGGTGGAAACGATCGTCAACGCTATAGGCAAGCGGTTCAAAATCGAATCCGAAGCGGAACTGACAATGGAGATGAATCCGGGCGAGTTAACGCTCGATGTCCTTCGGGAGTTTCGTGGCCTGGGAATCAATCGTGCCAGTTTTGGCGCGCAGACCTTCGACGATCGGGAGTTGAAGCATCTCGGCCGCACCCACACGGCAGCGGACATCACGCAAACATTTCGTGATCTACGTGAAGCCGGTTTCGCCAATATCAATTTTGATTTGATTGCGGGATTGCCGGGACAGACGCTGGAGGCCTGGATACGGAATCTTGATGGAGCATTAAGGCTACGACCTGAACATCTATCGCTGTATTTGCTCGAAGTGCATGAGGGCACACCGCTCGCTGATCAGATCAAGCGCGGAACGCAGCCAAAGCCGGATGATGATCTGGCTGCGGAGATGTACCGCGCGTTGGTCCAAAGGGTTTGTGCCGCCGGCTATCAGCACTACGAGATATCCAACTTCTGTTTGCCGGGATACGAATCGCGGCACAACACTAAATACTGGACCGGCGCGCCCTATTATGGGTTCGGCTGCTCGGCCCATTCCTACGACGGCAGGGCGCGGCGGTGGGCCAACCAGCGTGATGCGGCCCGGTACCTGGAGCTAATCGAGAGCGGACAGTCGCCGGTCGTCGAGACAATCGATTTAAGCGAGGACGACAAGCGGGCCGAGTCAATCTTTCTCGGGATGCGCCTGCTAAGCGGGATCAGCCTTAACGATTATCGCCGGCGTTTCGGCGCGGACCTGCGCGATGACCATGCCGGCGATATCGATCGGTTGAATGAGGCCGGTCTGATTGAACTTGATAATGATTTGCTGCGGCTGACTTCAACCGGGGCCTTAATGTCCAACGAAGTGTTCGCGGCACTGGCTTGACGCCTTGCGGCTGTGCCGCAAACAAAGCAGAAGGTACTTTGATGTCTGACCTATGATCGATCTACGCAGCGACACTGTAACCAAGCCAACGCCGGCGATGCGCCGCGCCATGGCCGAAGCCGAGGTCGGCGACGATGTTTACGGCGAAGACCCGACTGTCAATCATCTACAGGAGCGTGCTGCCGAAATCTTTGAAAAAGAGGCCGCGATCTTTGTACCCACCGGGTCGATGGGAAACCAAACGGCCGTCAAGCTGCACACGCGCCCCGGCCAGGAAGTTATAATTGAAGAGCGTGGGCACATCTTCAATTTTGAAATGGCCGCGATGGCCGCAGTCTCCGGCACGCTGGCGCGGCCTGTTCGCAGCCAGGACGGTAGCGGCATTCTTACGTGGGATGAAATCGCCACCGCGATTCATGCGAACTCGGCTTATTACGTGGCGCCGACCGGTCTAATCGCCCTGGAGAATTCCCATAACCTGGCCGGCGGAACTTTGCTGGGTCGCGAACGCACGCAGGAGATTTGCCAGCGCGCGCATGCGCTAAAGCTTCCGGTCCATCTCGATGGCGCGCGCATCTTCAATGCCGCTGTGGCTCTGGGTGAGTCGGTTGCCGATCTTGCGCGGCCGGCTGACTCCGTGATGTTCTGCTTATCAAAAGGATTGGGGGCGCCGGTCGGCTCGATGTTGCTGGGGTCGCGGGCCTTCATCGATGAAGCTCGCGTAGTGCGCAAGATGCTCGGCGGCGGAATGCGGCAGGCTGGTGTATTGGCCGCCGCGGGATTGATAGCGCTCGAAGAAACGCCAAAGCGACTGCACGAGGATCACGACAATGCGCGCCAGCTTGCGGAAGGTTTGGCGGCCCTGCCCGGAATGAAGATCGATCCGGAAAAGGTGGTGACGAACATCGTCATCGTCGACGTTTCCGGCGCCCGGTTAACTGCAGATCAAATTTGCGCTGACTTGCAGAAGCGCGGCGTGCTAGCTTCCGGATTTGGCTCGGCAATTCGCATGGTGACGCATTACGACGTTTCGCGGGCTGATATTGAGACGGCACTAATAAGCCTGAAGGCGGTTCTGGTCGGACAGTGAGAAGACTCTTGATCGGCGTAGTCTTTCTTGCTCTGGCGTCAGGAGCTTCCTGCCAGCCAGTCATTTTTGCGTCATCAGACTCACCCGATGGGACACTGCGATGCGAGGTTATACGGGTCCGACCTTTCTTAGCCCAGTTCTTCGATCGTCCAGGGCCCTGGACCTATGACTTCACAATTCGCGGGCACTTGAACGGCCGGATGATTGAAGATGCCGGTTACGAGTATGGAGACGGCAAGATCGAACTAGCCAGTGACCAGCTTGAGTTTAAGTGGGGCGACAAACAGTTGGCCATAATTAACAAGGGCGCCTCTCCGGCAAAGCCGATCCTGGTTGTTACGGTTGACTCCAATGGACAGCACTGGAAGCAAATGAACTGAAACACCAAGAGTCCACTGCCAACATGCCCGGAAAATTAATTATTGCGATCGACGGCCCGTCCGGTGCGGGCAAAACTACCCTCGGGCGTATGCTGGCGCATGAACTGGGATTGCTATACATCGACACTGGTTCGATGTATCGCGCGGTGGCGCTGGCGGTTATCCAATCGAGCATGAGCGAAAAGGATGATACAAGCGTTGGCGCACTTGCTTCGCGCGTGGACATCAACCTCGAAGGTGACGTTGATTCATTGCGAGTGATGCTCGATGGACGGGACGTAACCGAACGAATCCGTGATGAAGATGTGACGCATACGTCTTCAGTGATTTCCGCGATTCCTGAGGTGCGGCGGGCAATGGTCCAGCGGCAGCGCGAGTTGGGGACTCGCGGTGCAGTACTGAACGGCCGCGACATCGGCACCGTTGTCTTCCCTAACGCCGATGTGAAGTTCTTTCTAACGGCGTCGCCGGATGAACGGGCCCGGCGGCGCTTTGATGAAGAGCGAACTCAGGATGCGACCGTGTCGTTTGCGGAAACTTTCGCCGATATGACCGAGCGTGATCGGCGCGACACCACGCGCGCGGACTCGCCTCTTCTGAAAGCCGACGATGCCGTGCTAATAGATTCCAGTGGCCTTTCAATCGATGAAGTTCTGGCCAGAATGATGGAAGCGATCAGGAAGAAGAGCGGGGGCATGCCCCCTTCCTGACTGCACGTGTTCTAAGGAGAGATTAGAAACTTACTTGAGATTGCGGGACCAGAGTCCTGTGTTCTCCATTGAAATCGCACAAAGATGTTTACCGGAATAATCGAAGAACTCGGGCTGGTACGCACGATTGAAAAGCACGGCGAAGATGCGCGCATCGTGATCGAAGCGCACACCGTTACCGAAGGCTCGCGCGATGGTGATTCAATTGCCGTCAACGGTGTCTGCCTGACGGCCCTCGATTTGCAGCCCGATTCGTTTGCCGCCGACGTCTCGCGCGAAACGTTACTGCGTTCGACGCTGGGAAGTCTCAGGGCCGGTTCCCCGGTTAATCTCGAACGGGCCGTGACGCCGGCGACGCGTTTGGGCGGCCACATTGTGCAGGGCCACGTCGACGCGCGCGGAGGCTTTCTCGACCGCGAGGATCATGGCGGATCATGGACGGTGCGTATCGGTTATCCAAAGGAAATCGCGCGCTATATAGTCTTCAAAGGATCAATTGCTGTCGAAGGCGTCAGTCTGACGGTGGCGCACCTTGCCGATGAGTTTTTCGAGATTGCCGTGATTCCCAAGACCTGGGAATTGACTAACTTTTCCCACCTGAAGCCCGGTGACGAAGTGAACCTGGAGGTCGACGTCATAGCGAAATACGTCGAGCGAATCATGACCGTAAGCTCTGGCCAAAGGTCCGATTCAGCCGCTTCCTGAGTCGCAAATCCGCGGCTTTCGCGCTAACATACATCCCCTTGTCACCCGACTCATGATTTACGATAAGAGAGCGCAGAAAATGCAATTTGCTTCCATCGAAGCCGCCGCCGCCGACATTCGCGAAGGCCGCATGATCATTGTGGTTGATGACGAAGACCGCGAAAACGAGGGCGACCTGGTGTGCGCGGCGGAGAAGATTACTCCGGATATCATCAACTTCATGGCCACCCACGCTCGCGGCTTGATCTGCATGCCGCTTACCGAAGAGCGCTGCGATGAATTGCACCTCACGATGCAGGTCGCCGACAACACGTCTTTTCTGGGCACCGCGTTCACAGTTTCAATTGAAGCACGCAAGGGCGTGACCACCGGTATTTCAGCCAGCGATCGCGCCACGACGATCCTGACCGCGGTCGATCCCAAGACCCGGCCGCAGGATCTGGCGCGTCCCGGCCATATCTTCCCGCTGCGTGCCAGGAAAGGCGGCGTGCTGGTCCGGCCGGGGCAAACTGAAGCCTCGGTGGACATGGCGCGCATTGCCGGACTTTATCCCGCCGGAGTTGTTTGCGAAATCATGAACGAAGACGGCACCATGGCGCGCCTGCCGCACCTGGAAACATTTGCCCGCACGCATGGCTTGAAAGTCATTACGGTCGCCGATCTGGTCCGCTATCGCATTAGCAAGGAAGTCCTGGTTAAGCGCGCCGTAGAAACTGATCTGCCGACAGTTTACGGAACGTTCCGCGCCATTGCTTTTGAAAATGTCATGAATGGTGACGTGCATCTCGCCATGGTGATGGGCAATGTAGAAACCGAAGAGCCGGTGCTGGTGCGCGTGCATACGGAGAACGTTACCTGCGACATGTTCGGTTCGTTGATTGATGACACTGGTTTTCAGCTTCATACGGCGCTGGAGAAAATTTCAGCCGCCGGCCGCGGCGTCGTCCTTTATTTGCGACAGCGCGAGCATGGTCTGGACCTCATTCACCAATTGCATACTTATGCGATTATGCAGGAGCGCGGCGTCAGCAAGCGTGACGCCAGTATTGAAACCGGGTACGGCTTGAATCGTGACTACGGCGTGGGGGCTCAAATCCTGCACGAGCTGGGACTCAAGCGTATACTGTTACTGACGAACCATCCCCCCAAAGTAGCTGCTCTTGAAGGGTTCGAGTTGGAAGTTGTGGGCAGCATCCCCCTGGGTTCGCCCGCATCGGAAAGAGAAGACGAAGCCCGCGAGCTGGTGTCCATGCTGCGAACAAATGGGCCGAGGCGCGCTTGAAGTTGAGTTCTGCGGTTCCCCCCTGAGATTCCCGCGCCTTGAATTCCAGCCGCTTTCAGTTGTACAAAGGCTACACACCAGACTTCAGAGCTGGAATTTTCAAATCTGGGATCTGAGGTCGAAGATATTTTCAGGCTCTCCCTCTAAATCTGAATTGAGAGCCGCATCCGCGGCTGTGCGCTATGCCTGTTGATAACAACGACGACGCTCCAGCCGAAGTGCCAGGGGAAACTAAGAAGTCTGTCTCCGAAGCACTGCAATCGAAAACCGACGAGCCCCTGCCGCCCGTCGCCGAGGCAATCGCTGAACGCGATGCCGCGCGGAAACATCCTGTTACTCCGCAGGGTAAGCGTCGCCGCTACCTGACCAAACGAAACGCCGTCATAGCCGGCATCGCCATCGGTGTCGGCGCTATTGCCCTTCTCCTGCTTATCTTTTTCGCCTACAAGCTTGGCTTTGTGGATCGCTATGTAGCCGGGCAGATCAAGGACACGCTCGCCAAGTACGGCATCCGCGCCGATATCAAAGAGTTTCACACTGCGATATCACCGCAGACTGTGGAGATGCTTGGTATCGAGTTGTACGATGCGAAGACCGGCGAGAAACTTGGCAAGATCGATCGCCTGCTGGCTACCGTGCGCATCGAAGAACTCTACGCGCTGAACCTGCGCCGCACGATCAATCTCAAGGATCTGAAAATTGAAGGGCTTGAGTTGTGGGTCACCTTTGACGATCAGGGCCGATCGAATTTTCGCAACATACATATTCCTCCGTCCGAATCGAACCGTAACATTCTGTTCGCCTATTCCACGGCGCACATCGATTTAAAAAACGGGGTAGTCCATTACGGCGACCTGCGTCACGAGATTTCCGGCGAAGCGCGCAACATTCTGGCGACCATCGAACCGGACGATCCCAACGCGCCCGCCGCCAGCGCTATGAATCGAGTAGTGTTTAGCACTTCGAATTCGACGTTTGTTTACGATGGCAAGCCGGTCAACAACATCGACATTCTGGCGCGCGCCCGCGCTAACCAAACGCGCATCGAGATCCAGGAGTTGGTGCTGCGTTCTCCCATCGCGGAGGCGCATCTTCAGGGCACGATGGATGACTGGCGCGCGATGCGCTACACGATGAACATCGTCTCAACCATCGATCTGACCCAGACCTCGGACATTTTTCAGACCGGCGCCACCCTGCGGGGCGTGGGAAACTTTGTGGGGACGGTTAACGGCGAAGGCGACCGCTATCAGGCTGAAGGCAGTTTCAAGAGCGATGCCCTGGCGGCAGATAACCTGCGACTTACGGGTTTGAATGTTACGGCAAAAGGCTCGGGCCAGGGGAATAGCTACCAGGCAAATGGTCGCGCCGTTGCCGAACTGTTATCGGCCGGCGATTTTCAGCTCAATTCAGTGCAGCTTGCCGGTAACGTGACGGGAACCGGTAAGGACTTCAGTTGGGTGGGAGAGCTGCGCGCGGCCGCGGAAAGAAGCTACGGCACGACCATTACGGGATTGATTCTGCGCGATGCGCGGGGCGAATTTCGCGATGGCGTTCTTACTGCCTCTGCCGCCGGGGCGAACGCTAATACCTTTTCTGCTTCCGGCGCGAACGCGGGCGGAGTGCAGATCAATGATGTCCGCATCCGTTCGGGAAATGGCGCCAGCACGGCCACCATCGCCAGCGTCAAGACGGGGCCGGTAACAGGCCGCGACGTCCATGTCAGCAGCGCCGCGGCAAACAACATCGAAGTCGTCAATAAGGGTGACAGTACCAACATCAACATCAAGGCTCTCCAGCTTGGGAGTATCAAGGCGCTGGGCGCGCAAACCGGCAGTATCAATATAGCCGGCGTGCGTCTGGCAATTCACAATGGTCGCGTCGAAGGTTCGACCGCTGACATCAATGCCGGTACGGTAACGCTCGAAAACGGCCGGCTCGAAACCGTCAGGCTGGCGCGGCCGGCATTCAGTGTGGAACCATCGGGTCGATATCGCGCCAGCGCTGATCTCAGCATCGGCGGCGGCATCCTGGCGGATATGAAGCTCGGCGCCGTGCGCGGCGGGCTGGTGGCCACAAGCAGTCAGATTCAACTAAACAACTTCACGGCCGAAGCTCTCGATGGACGCGCCAACGGCAACGCGATCATCAGCACCGCGAAGAATGGCGCTTCGCGAGTCACCGCAAATTTCAGTGATCTCGACATTGGCGGATTGATCGCGGTACTTTCAAAACGGGTCGTTCCCTTGGCTGGTAAAGCCACCGGCAAAGTTGATCTCGCTTTCACGGGAACCAATCTCGGCACCGCATCCGGGAACATCAACGCACAGTTGAAAGGCGAGGCCGGTGACCAAACTACCGGACGGACGCCGATTTCTGGCGACCTGGCGCTTACTGCGGACCGGGGTCTCTATCGGATTCAGCAAGCAAACCTGCAAACGGGGGCCACCCAGCTCAGAGCTTCGGGAGAGTTTGGCCTCGAGCGAGATTCAAATCTGCAAGTCAATCTCGTTTCTGCTGATGCATCGGAATTGCAGCGCCTGTTGATCTCTTCGGGCCTCGTTCCTGACGTCGAGGACCAACTTAATAGCTATGGTATTGACCTTGGCGGCAAGCTGGCTTTTAACGGGACGGTGCGCGGAAAGCTGACTGACCCAATTGTTGACGGTCGCGCTGAGCTGGGGTCATTGATCATAAATGGTAACGACGTGGGCTCGCTGACTGCCAACGTGGCTTCTACGCCGGCTGAGCTGCGCATCACTAACGGCCTGCTGAGCGAGCGCGATGGCGGCGGCGTGCAATTTACACTGAACGCGCCGCGAGGCGGCGGTAGTAATACTTCATTAGAAGCAACGCTGGATCGCGCGAACGCTGGAAATCTTTTAGCTGCCCTGCCGCTTAGCAAAGACCAGCGGGCGAAGCTGGGCGACACGCAGGCCGACGTTTCTGGCACCGTAAAGATTTCCGGTTTGCCTGACGCGATGACTGGCAGCGCTGATTTGCGCTTTGGACCGGGACGCATTGGCGGCGAACCGCTGGTGAGCATGGCCGCGCACGCAACCTTTAGCGGATCGAATGTTAACCTCGAAAGCGTCGATGCGAATTTCGTTGCCGGCCATATCACCGCTAACGGCAAATTCGATACAACTACCAAAGCGTTCGACCTTCAGGCTAAAGGCGAGCACGTACAGCTGGATCGGCTGATGGCCTTCACGAATAAGGCGGGGGCGCCGCGACTAACTGGAACCGCTGACATCACCGCCCAGGCGTCAGGTATTTTCACCGAGTTTTCAACTTACCAGATCAACTTTAGCGGCGAAGGACATGATGTCAGCGTTAATGGTCGTTCCGCGGGCGCGCTTTCCCTGGTGGGACGCACAGAAAACAAGCAACTCAACATAACGTTCACTACCGGCCTGCTGGGCCAGCCACAGCTGATTGCCGCGCGAGTGGATCTCAGTAACGAGCGGCTTCCGGCAACTATCGAAACAACCCTAACCGGCGCCGACCTGACCCCGATCTTTAAAATACTGCTGCCGAATGCGAACGTCACAGTCACTGGCCGGGCAACTGGAACCTTGCGCGCCAGCGGCGACCTAATCACGCAAAACGCCGATGAAGAAGATGTGTTTTCGCTTGCGGGATTGCGGGGAACGGCGACGTTCACGGATTTGGCTGTCACCGTAAAAGAAATTGAGCTCGTAGCAGTCTCGCCCCTCATCGTTTCTTTCACCCCGAACGAAGTAACTTTTGACCGTACCCAGTTCACCGGACCGGGAACAAACGTCACGCTGGGCGGAACGATCGCCACCGGCCCGGGCGGCCGGGAAAGTTTGACCGTCGACGGCAAGGTCAATTTACGTGTCTTCAATGATCTTTCACCGGACGTCTTCTCTTCCGGCACGGCCGATCTTTCAGTCCGCGTAGCCGGCTCTTACGAAGACCCGCGCGTCTCAGGCACGGCCGCCCTCACCGGGGCTTCGGTCTCCATCCTTTCAGGTGACGATCGCGTGACCGTGGCGAATGTTGTCGGCCGCGTCAGATTCAATAGCAATCAAGTGCAAATCGAATCGATGAAGGGCACGTTAGGCGGCGGAACCTTAACCGCATCGGGCGGCGCGCTGCTGGACGGTTTTTCCCTCTCCAAATTTGCGATTAGCGTGCACGGCAACGACGTCACCGTGCCGTTGCCGCCGGGCTTTCGTACCACCACCGACGGCGATCTTGAGGTCAAGGGAACGCTTCGCGATCCGTGGATTACCGGAACACTGAATTTGCGACACGTCGAATACACGCAGGACATCGAGCTGGCCGATCTGATCAATCGCCGCCACGACGCGACCTTGTCCGAGAGTGGGACGGAGTCTTTACTGGCGCAGGCGCACATCGATATACGCGCCGAAGGACGGAACGCGTTGTTCGTACGAAATAATATTGCCGATCTGGTGGCATCTGTCTCCTTGCGGCTCAGCGGGGAATATGACAATCCGATTATTTCGGGCCGCATCACCGCCACCAGCGGAACGCTTACCTTCCGCAACGATCGCTACGAACTGGCGCGGGGACTGGTGGAGTTGCCCTTCAGACCCAACGCCGATCCGGTAGTTAACATTCAAGCCGAATCAGAGATTCGCGGCTATCGGGTGATTGTAAATTTGAGTGGACCACTTTCTCAGCCACTGGCCGTCGTACGTTCAGAGCCATCGCTGCCGCAAGCTGACGTAGTGTCGTTGATTACGACGGGAGATCTCTCGTCCGGAGATACGGGCGGCTCGGTGCTGTCGCAATCCGGGCTGGGAACGGCGGCCAGCTTGTTGACTGATACTTTGATTAACGCTCCCGCGTCGCGCGCAACAAGTAAATTGTTCGGACTGAGCCGGTTCGAAATCAATCCGCAGTTCACCGGCCGCAGCGGCTCAACTCCGACCGCTCGCCTGACCCTCGGGCGTCGAATCAGCAAGGAGCTGTCGGTTACCTATTCGACCAACGTGGCGTCGGATCCCAATCAGATATTGGCCCTGGAGTATCGCCTTTCGAACCGGATGTCTTTCATCGCCCAATATGAGCAGGGGTCGCTGAGAAACTTAAGTTCGCGAAATGATAATTTCAGTTTTGAAATTAGATTTAGAAAACGGTTTTAGTTAGTGCGATATCGGGTGAAACTTTTCCGGATTACTTCACGGCCCCTCTTGATCGCCGCGATTCTTTTCGCGGCGAATAGTTTCGCCGTGGCTACGCCGCAGGCGGGAAACTACGAAGGGCGGCCGGTGGCGTCCGTCGAACTTGTCCTGGAGGGCTCGCCGCCGGATGCGGTTACCGAGGCTGAATTCCTGGCTCTCGTCAAAATCGCTCGCAACACAGATTATTCCACGGTGCTGGCGCGCGAATCGCTGCAGGCTATGTTCGACTCAGGCCGCGTGGCTTCCGCCCGCGTCGAGGTTTTCGATGCTGGTCCCGCAACCGGCGCCGGAAATTCAGGACCGATCCGCGTACGCTTCATAGTGCAGCGTCAGGTGGTGCTGGGAGAGATCAAACTTGATCTCGGAGTAACGGCCGGCACTCCGATTTCTCCGGACGAGTTGCGGGCCCGGCTAAATTTGCTCGAGCCGGGACGGCGCTTTTCCAAACAGGCGCTAGTCCACAACGCTGACGAAATTCAAACCTATTTGCGCGACCGCGGCTACTTCAACGCCACGGTTGATTACACCGAGCAACGCGATGAAAGCGGTACGCGCACGACGGTCACTTACCACATTACCCCGGGCGAGCAGGCGCGCGTCGCCGCTTTCAACCTCAAAGTTAAGGGATTCGATCCGGCCGCCGTGCAACCCGCTCTGACGCTGCAACCGGGGGCGCCCTTCACGCGCGATGCGCTCGGCACGGATTTGAACCTGATCCGCCAGGCAATCGTAAATCTCGGTTATCTGGCGCCGCTGCTAAATGATCCTCAGGTGAGGCGCGATCCTCAGAGTGGCAACATCACTATCGATCTCGAAGGCTCCATAGGTCCCAAAGTCACGGTCGCTATCAAAAACTACCAGCTAAGCGAGAAGAATCAACGGGAGCTGCTGCCCATTCGGCGCGAAGGCAACATCGACTATTCAGCCATCGTCGAGGGTGAGCGCCGGATTCGCAACAAGCTGCAGCAAGAGGGTTACTTTTTCGCCGAGGTCACGGCTGTTTGCACCGTCATCCCTCCGTCAGCGAACCTCGTCGCAAACGGCACCGAAGAGACTTGCGAGAATCTGAATCCAGAGGATCTGAGCGGTCACACGGTAAACATCACTTACGGGGTCGATCTTAGCCGCCGCTTCAAGCTAACCGATATCAGAATTACCGGGACGAACAAACTCGACATTCGCGAGCTGGAGAGTGAACTCAAAACCCAAAAGGCCAATGCGCTCGGCTTCATACCCTTCTTCGGTTACGGCCGCGGTTTTACCAGTCTGACTTTGCTGGAGCAGGACAAGCGAATCATCCGGGCCCACCTGCGCGACCTGGGCTACCGGCAAGCAAAAGTGAACGTCCTGCAGGGTACTTCGATTAATGGCGAAGGCCTGATCGTCACCTTCAACGTGGACGAAGGCCCCTTGACGCGCGTGGCAGGCATCCAGTTTCAGGGGAACAAGGCCTATCCCGACACCCGTCTGCGCGATGAAGTGAAGACTGTTGTCGGCGCTCCTTATTCCCGATCGCTGGTGCAGGAGGACGCCGATCGAATTCTGAACCTTTACGCGCGTGAAGGCTTTATCGATGCCACCCTGACGCCTTCAATCGTTGACCTGCCTAAAAAAGACGGCGACGAACAGGTGCAGATCGTCTACGCGATCACAAACGAGGGCGACAAGTTTTTCGTGAACAGCATCATCGTTAATGGCGTCAGCGGCAGCGCCAACACCCAACGCACCAAGAGGGATGCAATCGTGCGGGCGATTTCTCTTGCCGACGGCGACGTCCTGCGCGCTGATTTGATTTCGCAGAGCGAGCGCGATCTATACGCGACCGACGCTTTCCAGCAAGTCATCATTACAACCCAGCCGGCGGGTGAAACAGCATCCGGCGCGAAGAAGAAGGACGTTATTATCGACGTCGAAGAAAAGAAACCTCGCGTGCTCGAATATGGCGGCGGATATTCCACCGACACCGGCCCGCTCGGCCTCCTGGAACTCAGCAACGTCAACCTGATGAACAAACTGCGGCAGGGAGCAATTCGTCTGCGCGCCAGTCCGCGCCAGCAGCTGCTTCGCTTCGAGTATTTCGATCCGCGCTTCGCGCGTTATGGGGAGAGGCAATTTGCGCCACTGGCCTTGTCTTTACAGTACCAGCAGGACTCGACCATCACTCGCTTCTTTCGCTCCACGATCGACCGCGGCACGTCGGGAATCGTCCAACGCCTGGATGAGAAGGGAAATCCCATCGATGTATTCGGCCAGAAGACGGGCCAGCCAACAATTAATCGTCTCACCTTCAGCGCCGAAACCCAGCGCGTGCTGGACCAGAAGACCCGCACCGTGGTGTTTATACGTTACAGCTATGAAGACGTGCGGCTTTTCAATATTCAGAGCCTGCTGATTCAGCCGGTGCTGCAGCCGGATCGGGCGATTCGCATTTCGCGCTTCGCAACTTCATTTGTCCGGGACACGCGGGAGCGTTGCGAGCTGGGTCTGCTGGGGCGGCGCCCTGAAGAAGAATCGTCTCTGGGGAAACCAACTGAAGTGTGCCGCTACAACCAACTCGATCCGACGCGTGGCGAGTATCTGTCGGTGGATTACAGCCTGGCGCTACGCCAGATGGGTGGCAGTATCTCTTTCAACCGGTTCCAGTCGACATATCATCGTTACTACAAAGTGGATCGCGCCCGCGGTACGGTGCTGGCAGGGAACCTGACATTAGGGTTGGCCAACCTTTTCAACCCGCGCGATCGCGACGGCGATGGCGTAATCGGCGAAGCCGATCTCGCCTTGCCCATCAGTGAACGTTTCTTCTCTGGGGGTTCGACGACGTTGCGCGGTTTCAGCTATGAAGAGGCCGGCCCGCGCCAGGCAATCTTGCCGGAGGGTATCTTTCGCGATCGCCAGGGTAAGCCTGTGTTCTTGAATCCGTTTACCGTACCCCTGGGCGGAAACGCGATGGTCGTGCTTAATCTCGAGGCGCGCGTACCTCTGACCCGGGATTTTCAGGCCGTGCCTTTTTACGATGGCGGCAATGTCTTCCGCCGCGTGGGCGATATCTTTGGCCACTCGAAGCCTGACCCGACCAGCGATCCGTTCGCAGCTGTAAATTTGCGGGCCCACTGGACGCATACCGTTGGCCTCGGGTTCCGCATTAAGACACCTCTGGGCAGCTCTTTGGCAGTTGATTATGGATTCCTGCTCAACCCCCCGGAGTTTCTGATTCCCCAAAGGAATCCTGACAATACTCCGGGAACGCCGGCTGTCTTTCGCCTGCAGCGCGGGCACATCCATTTCCGGTTTACCCAAACGTTCTAGCCAGGCAGAAGCCCGACCATAAGGAAGGGCTCAGATTCGAAGACGATGCGAGACACAAGGTCCAAAGTAAAAATCAGAATTCCGGCGGCGGTGAGGTTCTTCATTCTTTTGCCCTTTACCCTCTTACCCTTTTCCTCTTTTACCCTCGGGCACGCCCAGACGGTCGCCGACAAGATGGTTGCCACCGTGAATGGCGGTGTCCGCGCCGAGTTAATCACTTACTCGGATCTGCTTTGGCAATTGGCTTTGCAGCCCGCTACTTCCCTGGAGAAGCCTACCTCAGAGGAGTTGAACCAGGCACTGCGGCTGCTTGAAGACCAGCATTTGATTCTGCAGGAAGCCGAGAAACTGCCGACGAGTGCTCCTTCGCCTGACGAAGTGCAAAAGGCGCGCGACGATCTGGCCCGGCATTTTCCTTCAGGCGAACTGGCAGCCCGCATGGCGAAAGTTGGACTGACCAGCAAACGCCTGGACGAGATCATCAGCGATCGATTGGCAATGGAGAAATATCTCGATTTTCGTTTTCGTTCCTTTGTGCTTATCACGCAAAAAGATATTTCTGACTACTACTCAGAGGTGTTGGTGCCGCAGGAAAAAAGTCATAGCCGAATTGTGCCGACTCTGGACGAGGCACACGACCGTATAGAACGCACCCTCACTGAAAATAAGATCGAGGCCGAGACCGATGCTTTCCTCGACAGCTTGCGTGACCGCGCCGAGATCGTAATCCTCAATCCGGTCTGATCAGCGATGATCGTTTGGGGCGGGGACTAGCCCCCGGCAGTAGGACAGGCATTCTGCCTGTCACTTTTTTATTTAAAGACAGACAGCAATGTCTGTCCTACCTTCGTTATGACAGCCCCTCTTCGAAAACATTCGCGCCAGGAATCTCGGCCGCGCGTAGGCCTCGCGCTTTCCGGCGGCGCCGCGCGTGGTATGGCGCATGTAGGGGTGCTTCGGGCGCTCGAAGAGCATGCTATTCCCATCGATGTCATAGCCGGCACATCGGCGGGAGCGCTGGTCGGCGGGGTCTATGCGGCGGGTTTATCCATTGACGAAATTGAAGAGCTGGGCCGCAGTCTGCACTGGCGCGATGTGGGCCGCACGACTATTTCCCGATTGGGAATTCAGTCCAACGCGCGCATGGAAAAACTGCTGCGGGCACGCCTGCCGGTAACGCGTTTTGAAGAACTTCGCTTTCCGTTTGTTGCTGTGGCGACCGACCTGAACTCCGGCGAGCCGGTCGTGCTAAGTGAAGGCGATCTCGCATTCGCTATTCGCGCCAGTTGCTGCGTTCCGGGCTGGTACATTCCCGTAACCGATGCGCAAGGTCGCCAACTGGTCGATGGCGGATTGGTGGCAAACATTCCGGTAACCTATGCCCGAGATTTGGGTGCAGACCTGGTCATTGCGGTGGACGTTAATGCGGAAGGCGCAAAATTCTTAGGCCCGCCGCATTCAATCATCGGCATCCTGCTGCAGACTACAATGGTCGTGCAACGCACTGCTGCCATCTATCAATTGAAAGCTGCGGATGTCGTCATACGTCCTCTGGTGGGCCACATTCGTTGGGATGAAATGGCGCGGGCCAATGAACTGATGACCGCGGGCTACGATGCCACCCTAAAGACGATCAACGAAATAAGAGCTCTGCTGGAGGAGCAGATGAAGCCTGCCTCACGTTGGTATCAATTGCGGAGATATCGCAAGCGCGTTGATCCCCCGAAGAGCGGGAGGGAACGCCCCTCTCGTTAGCTGTAGGCAGACATGCTTGTCTGTCCTATAAACAAAAAGCGACCGGCCGGAATGCCTGTCCTACTCCGGCTGTAAGCTTTCCAAACAACTGCCCGATTTCCGCCCCAGGGTAGTCCATCCAGATCGGCCGCCCTTGCGGTACCCCATGTGAATGCAGAACGAGGCTGCAGCCCCGTTTTCTGCTTTTAATGAACTGTTCTGAACTGTTTTGTGAGTATTACCGAGCCCTCTCCAGGGCAGCAACTGCCTCTGGTATAACGCTTGCCAACATCCTTCCCCAGAATCGATGCAGCGGGGGGATATAGCATGAAAGAGGTCACCACCAACGTTCTAGAACTTGCCGTGATTATTCTTGGATTGCTTACCGTAGCAGTTTCAACCGCAGCGCTTTCGCAGTGGCTGGGCGGGTAAGATCGCCAAAAGTCTCGTCTCTCGGACCCCATTATTCATACAGAATCCGGGGCCTATTACCACTTTATAGTAGACACAGTATGAGCGGTGAATAGGCGCAGGCTTCACGCGAAGCTGTCAGGCGTCGTGTGATCTGTTGAGGCTTTCCAATGGCCATCGAAATCATATCCATACGAGAGCAACATGACGTGCGAACGCTGTTCCGGCGCACAACCGCAGCGCTGCGTCTGGCTGCCGATTCAGTCTGGCATAAACGCCGCGTCATGGTTCGCTCGAGCATAGGCGTTCTGATCCTGGCAACTGCCGTCACTCTTTTATTCCTGGTCTCTTCTTATCATTCCTATTCGAAAATTGTTGATGCGCGACTGGCGCGGGGTTACCTGACCAGCCGGGCGGGAATCTATGCCGCGCCGCGAACGCTTCGCGCCGGCCAGCGCCTGTCACAGGACACGCTGGTGGCCCTGCTTCGCCGGGCGGGATACGTGGAGACCAATGCCAGTGAAGTTTGGAGCGGCAGTTTCACCGCCCCATCCGGGACAGTCGAGATTCGACCCAGCAAAACCAGCTCCAGCTTCCCGGTCGCGGTCCGAGTGAGCTTTGACGCTGCCGGCCGAATTGCCGAGCTAAGCTCAGAAGGAATAGCGCTGGAGTCTTTCACACTCGAGCCCGAAGCACTGACAAACGATTTCTCGATGAAGACGGGAAAGCGAGCGGCGCTTAGTTACCACGACATTCCGCCGGTTCTGGTGCGGGCGATTCTGGCCATTGAAGACCGGCGCTTCTTCGAACACTCCGGGGTGGACTTCTTCGGTGTGGCGCGGGCGATTCTGCGCAACGCTGGTGATGAACGCATGGGTCAGGGCGGATCGACCATCACGCAACAGCTGGTTAAGAACACTTACCTGACGCCGGAACGCACCCTGCGCCGCAAGTACGCCGAAGCTATGCTCGCGTTCACGCTCGAACGCCGCTTCTCCAAAGAAGACATTTTTGCCCTTTACTGCAATGAGATCTACCTGGGCCATCGCGACGGCGTCGGCATCCTTGGGGTTAACCAGGCGGCCCAGGCCTACTTTGCAAAAGACTTGAAGGATATCTCTCTTAGCGAGGCAGCAACCATCGCCGGCTTGATTCAAAGCCCGACGCATTACTCTCCCATTCGCCACAGCGACGCGGCCTTGTCACGACGCAACACGGTGCTCAGCGCAATGGTACGCGAAGGCGCGATCACGCAGGAACAGGCTGCGGCTGCGGCAGAAGAGCCGCTCGTGTTGGCGCCCCTTACGGATGTTGGCGAATCCATGGCGCCGTTCTTCGTTGACTATGTGAACCGCATCGCCGAAACGCGCGATCAAAATCCAAATGCTCAAGGCCCCCAAGCCGAGCCAATCTTCACGACCCTGGACATGGATTTACAACAGTTGGCGGAAACTGCCGTTAAGCGCCAGCTCGATGGGCTCGATAAGATCTATCAGGCACGCGGCGTGTCACCACAGGCGGCCCTGGTGGCGATTGACCCCAGGACCGGCGACGTATTGGCGATGGTGGGCGGACGAAACTATTCGGAATCTCAGCTAAATCGTTCTACTGACGCGCGGCGCCAGCCCGGTTCTGTCTTCAAACCTTTTGTGTACGCGGCGGCGCTCGAAAGTGGGCTTTCCCCGCTGATGCCATTCGTGGATGCTCCGCGCGAGTTCTCTTACGATCGTAAGGCGGTCTATCGCCCGGCAAACTATGGCGGCTCATATTCGATGCGGGATGTGCCGATGCGCACCGGCTTGATCAAGTCGCTGAACGTCGTCACGGTTGATGTGGCCACGCACGTCGGGCTCTCGCAGGTAGCTGATATGGCCGCAACCTTTGGGTTACCACGACCGGCGGCCTATCCCGCGCTGGCGTTGGGCACTACTGAAGTCACACCTATGCAAATCGCCGCGGCTTATGCAACGTTTGCTAATGGCGGCCATCGAATTCAACCGAACGTAATTGCTTCCGCACGGGATGATGGCGTTACTGACGTATCCGGCGCCAGAACATCAACTGCTCATTCACCAGCCGGCGAACCGGGTGCCGGCCAAATCATTAAGCCGTCCACCGCGTACATGATTACCGACATGCTTAGCGATGTGATGGATCACGGCACGGCGCGGGCCGCACGAGGACTAATAAAAGACACTGCCATCGCCGGAAAGACAGGGACGTCGCGCGACGGTTGGTTTGTCGGCTACACGCCGAACCTGATCTGCGCGATCTGGATCGGATTCGACGACAACCAGCAGCTTGGCCTTACCGGAGCGGAAGCGGCATTGCCCGTATGGATGGAGTTCATGAAAGGCGCGGTCGCGATGCGGCCCGAGCTGGGCGGAAAAGCGTTCGCCCGTCCGGAAGAAATCAGAATAGTCGACATCGATCCCGAGACTGGCTTGATTGCTTCGGCCGCCTGCCCGCAACGCGAGCGCATTGCGATCACCAGCGGCATGATACCTTCCGCTGAATGCTACCGGCATCATGGCTACCCTGGTTTTAACCAGTTGCCTGATCGCACCATCGAGTCCGCGGAAACAGATGCGCTGACTACGAGAAACACCAAGCCAACATCGAAGCCCAATAAATTACGCTTCAGCACCGCAATGGAGTCAGGTCAGTTGCAAACAGGGCGCATCACTCGTATAGAGGTAAGCGCGCAGGGTCGTAGAACCTTGATCAACGATATGCGTTAGTTAGGGGGCTGGGGCTTCAGCTGGTGGTGCCGCGGCTATGCCGCCTCAGGTGCGGAAGGTCTCCGACCTTCCGGGAAGCTCTTTCTGGATTATTGGGGCTACGCCCTCTCCGCCAGGCAATTCGATCACTATCAAAAACACTTTGAGTCACTCAACACTCCCCCAAACTCGCAGGCGACTGACGCCACCATCAGGAAAAATGTTGAAGACCAGGTGAGTTGACACTCCGGCCTCTCTAATCTCTTCGTCAAACAAGTGTCGGGTGTGGGGCTGCAGTTTGGTGCGCGGCAGCACTTCACGCCAGGTCATGGCAGGGTCGGTAAGAGTTTCGGCAGCGATATTCTCCCCGGCATTGGTGGCGCCCACAGAACAGCTCTCCGGACAATTTCCCTTGAAGTGCGACGTGTCTACTTCGACTCGCTGGATGCGGCCTTTCTTTCCCAGCTTCACAATCACCCAATCGTGGCCCGGGCCGCGGCGGCGTTTCGTCTCCCAACCATCGCTCATGTTCGCGCCTTGTCCCGGCATGATCAGATTGTGGCGATGTCCGAAGAACATATCGCTGCACGCCAGCACCATCCCGCCATTCGCCACCGCCGCCAGATCGATTTGACCGCCCACTCGCTCCAGATCTTCCCAGTCCGGCACGACCTCGCCGTAAACTCTTAGCCGGGCCACCCCGCCGTCGGGATAGATCTTGAAACGTAGATGAGTAAACCGCTGGTTGGTATCGATCGAGAATGGATTAGGCGAGTCGCCATTCAAATTGCTTTGCGGCAGTATCTCAGTCCACTGAATCGAACCCCCGGCCAACTCCTCAATCGCCGGTAAGCCTTCAACCGCACAAGCCTCGAGTGAACATTGCTCCGGATAGTTTCCCTTGAAATGAGTAGTATCAACCACAACTCCGCGAATGATTCCGGGCAAGCCCAGTCGAATGATGCACCAGTCGAGGCCGGGCGTCCGCCGGCGGCGCGTCTCCCAACCATCCATCCATTTACCGCGATCGTTGTATTTGCCCTCGATAAAAACTGGCGGGCCCGGTTTCAATAAGTTTTCCTTGGGCGCAAAGAATTCGTCGTTGGCAACGAGCACCGCTCCGCCCAGGCGTTCTGAGGCAAGATCGATTAATTCAGTAAAGTCCATCATTCCACCAGCTGTTTGATTATTCCTAAATCTGTGGCCGCAGTAACAAGCGTCCCATTGGCGTGCCTGTGAATTCACCGCGACCGTAAATCCTTTCGCCGCGCAGAAACGTTGTCTCCACCACACCCTTCAGACGTTCGCCATTATACGGCGTTAGCTTGTGACGATGTTGAATCATTCCGGCAGATACTTCTAATTCCTCGTCCGGATTCCAGACCACGAAGTCGGCATCGTAACCGGCCGCGATGGCGCCCTTCCGCCGCCCCAATCCGACTAGATTCGCCGGTGCACAGCATAACCAATTCGCTAACTCGTTGAGCGAGTAACCACGCTGTCGCGCCTCGGTCCACACTACCGGCAATCGCAATTGCAACGAAGAGATACCGCCCCACGCTTGCAGAAAATCGCCTTCTTCGCGGCGTTTCAGTTCCGGAGGACAAGGCGAATGATCTGAAACGATCATATCGATGACGCCTTGCTTCAGCGCCTGCCATAGCTGCTCGCGATTATCGCGCTCGCGAATCGGCGGGCAGCATTTGAATTCGGTGGCGCCATCGGGAATGTCCTCCGACGCAAAATGAAGATAGTGAGGACAAGTTTCAGCCGTGATATCCAGTCCTTCCGCCCTGGCATCGCGCAATAACCCAATCGCGTCCGCGGACGAGTGATGAACGATGTGAACCTTTGCCTTAGTCTCCCGGCTCAAACGAATCATCAAGGCAATCGCTTCGTTCTCCGCGGCGCGCGGCCGGGATCTTAGAAAAGTTTCGTACGAAGTAGGACAGACACTCCTGTCTGTCATTTTCTTCCCGACGTTCGGGCCATCCATCTCGTGACAGGCAGGGATGCCTGTCCTCCTAATTGGCCCGGGCACTTCCGCATGAACGATCAGCACGGCGCCCATACGCGCCAGTTGCGGCATGGCTTCGCGAAGTTCTTCTTCGTCAACGTTGGGAAACTCATCAACTCCGGAATGGATCAGAAAACATTTGAAACCGACGACGCCGGCATCCCACAACCTTGCCAGCTCAGAAGTGTTTCCCGGGACGACGCCGCCCCAGAACCCAACATCGACATAGCATTGGTCCCGGGCTGCTGCCAGCTTGGCTTGAAAACCGTCGATCGTTGTCGTAGGGGGAATGCTGTTCAGAGGCATATCGACCAGCGTTGTCACCCCGCCGGCCGCAGCCGCCCGAGTCGCAGTGGCGAAACCTTCCCATTCGGTACGGCCGGGCTCGTTAATGTGTACGTGGGTGTCTACCAGTCCAGGCATCAGGACCGCGTCGTCCCCGACCTCGACCAGCTTGCAACCTGCGGGATAACTATCGAAGGAAGTTACGGCCGTGATGCGGCCGTCATGAATGTGCACGGACGCTGGCTCGATAAACTGCGGCGTCACGACCCGGCGTGCGCGTATGGCGAAGTCAGTCTCTGACATTCGTTAGGATTGCCATTGCGGCGCAACCGCAGTCTGACTGAAGTCCTGGGGAAAAACTTTTCGATAGAGCACCGCCTGAGAGGCCATCGTGACCGGCAACACAAAGAAGGCGCCGACATAACAGCACAACACTCCCAGGAGCGAGACCCCAAGATTCAGTAGCACCACGCCAAAGACTCCGCCCAGATTGGCCCGTACTGCGCGAATACTGGTTTTCACCGCATCCACTCCGGAAAGCTTCTTGTCCACGATTAACGGGTATATGAAAATGAAGAACCCCTGAATCAGTGCAACTACCAGAACCAGAACGAAGACAAAGACAAACATCAGCACGATAATTCCCATCGCCGCCACCGGGTTGCCGCCGCCTGAGCCCCCCTGGCTGGCCGCCAGGCCGATGAACATCGCAAAAAACAAAATGTAACACCCAAAGACAATGATCATGATGGGCACAAACTGAATTAATGAAGCAATCAAGCTGGGCGTGAAAAAGTCGAATCCCTTGAACAGAGTTTCAAATTTGACTTCTTCACCGCGCATTCGTTGCAAGAGACACATGTAGATACCACACATCATTGGGCCGATGATTACTATTGGCACTGCCCCGCCGATCAGAAGTCCGACAACAGTTATTCCCAGGAACAACCAGTACTGATCTTTTATCAGCGCGTAGGCTTCCTTCAGGCACTCCACCGGCTTGATCGAAGCTTTGCGGAACTCCGGTAAGTTTTGACTCATATTGATGTTCCTATGCTGATAGTTAAGTAATCAATTGCCGATCAGCTCTGAACTCACGTCTGCGCAACAGTTCCCATTTGACTTAGAAAATCCCGCAGCAGATTCACCGCGACTCGCAGGCGGTAGTCCGCGGTTGAACGCACGTCAGCAATGGGCGCGATCTCGCGCTGGAGCTCTGCGATGGCGGCTTTGACTGTATCGTCACCTGGCGCGCGTCCATTTATCACGCTTTCGGTTTTGGCGCAACGAAGCGGGATCGGCGCGACACTGCCCAGCGCGATCCGCACGTCGCTAAACTTCCCTTCGTTCACGCGCCCGACGCCCGCGAAACAAACCTTGGAAATTGCCTGAGCTTTGCGAGTGCCAACTTTGCGATAGTAATGCTGCTGTCCCTTTGTTGGGCGCCGCAAACGGATGCTCCGCAATAGTTCATCAGGTTGCAGGCTCATTTGCTTGTAGCCGGTATGAAATTGGTCGTACGGAATCCAGCGCGCCTTGTCTGCTGAGACCAGTTCGAGTTCCGCATCATAGGCAAGCAATGCCGGTGGTGAATCGGCTGCGGGAGAAGCATTGGCTATGTTGCCACCGAGTGTGCCCCGATTCTGGATGGCCAGACCGCCAGTCTCGCTGGCAGCCTGAGAAAGCATCGGGAACTCCTGGCGCAGAATCGGATTCTGCTGCACTTCGGTATAGGTTGTCAGGGCGCCCATGGTGACGGATTCACCGGTAACGTTAATCCCCTTTAGTTCTTTCAGATTGAAGATGTCGATGTAATTTCTGTGCGGCAGTTTGCCAGCTTCCAAAAGGACCATGATGTCGGTGCCGCCAGCAAAAGGTTTCCAGACGCCCGGCTCGCGCGCCAATTGGTGGAGCGCATCATGCAGGCTCGGCGGAGAAACAAGTTTATAGGCCGGAAGATAGGCTCTCATTCGCTTCTATGTTTATCGGACTTGCGACATGTTTCTTGATGCTTGTTATTCGCCGCTGGCTCTGCCAACTCACGTGGCTTCACTTTGGCGCCTTGCAAGGAAAGACAGAGCCGTCGCAGTTGCGACACAAGTCTAAGTCGAGCAGTAACCGCCGCTGATGACATGTCAATTTGTCGCATCGTCAAAGTCTTCCATCAGTGCGCTAATGTCGGCATGGTCCTGCGGACTGCCCCGCATTTTCTTTAGCGCAATCAAACCGGCACGCGAAACAACTGACAGTTTTCCTCCTTCCCAATCGGCTTGCATACGCGAATCCCATACCTGCCGAATCTCTGGTGTAACGAGAAGCAAATCTAACGACAGGATATGTCCGGTTTCGCTATCGATCTTCGAGACTCGACGTATCTCAATCGCTCCCTTGGCAAACGTCATGTCCACGCCGTGAAGTGTGTAATGCAGCGCCTTGGCAATACCTCTCACGTCAAGCAACGATTCAGCCAGGATCAATAAATCAATATCGACTGTGGCTCGTGGCTTATCGTAGATCGCCATGGCGATGCCGCCACAAAGAGCGTAATCAATTCTCTGTTCATCCAGGGCTCTAATTAGCACGCGAAATTCGTTGAAAAGGTCAAACATTGCTGCCAAGTCCTATTTCTGACATGCCCGCACGACTGATTCGAAAATTTTCATATAGCCCGTGCAGCGACAAAGGTTCCCCGCCAGTCCGTTGCGAATATCGGCATCGCTCGGGCTGGGATTTCGCTCGAGTAAATCCACCGCGGCCATCACCATACCCGGCGTGCAGATGCCGCACTGCGCGCCGCCACACTCGATGAAAGCTTGCTGCACCGCATGTAATTGATCGCCGCTGGCAACACCTTCGATGGTTTTGATTTCCGCACCGGCAACCTGGGCCACTGGAACAAGACAACTGTTAACAATCCGGCCGTCGATAAGTACGGAGCAGGCGCCGCATTCGCCTTCGCCGCAGCCTTCCTTGGTCCCGGTCAGATGCAATTGCTCGCGCAGCACATCGAGCAGACGCTCCATGGGGAAGGCCTGACACACGACACGCTTACCATTTACGTTAAAATCAATTTCTGTCTTAAGGCTTTCCATTTTGTCAGGCGGCTTGTCGCAAAGCTGAGCTAACGTTCAGACCAAGTCGAGCTGCAGTAAGCAAAGGCAACACCACGATGAAGATTAAAAAGATTCCCGTAAAAAAATTGAGACTAACCCTGCTGGTCATGAGCTCTTTGATGGTTACCACGAGAGCGGGAGCGAAATAGAAGAGCATCATCACGTAGCCCAACAGTCCCAGATATGTGCCGATCCTGATTTTCCATAGCGCAACGATTCCTGCACTGATCATTATTGGACATCCCCAGAATCCCACGTATTCGTACCAGAGGTTCTGTTTGCCCCAGACTGCCCACATGAGGTTCTGAAAAGCTGACCATCCAATAATCAACCCACACGCAATGAGCAGAATTGCTGTGACTAATCTCGTGGTCATTTCAACCTACCAACTGACGTTATCAAAGAGTTCGATCATTGCCTCCGGCATCAGCGGAATGTGATTGAAACTAACGCCGGTCGCGTTCTCAATCGCATTAAGAATCGCCGGACCGCCACCATCCATCGGCAATTCGCCAATGCCTTTCGCGCCGTCTGGTCCGTAGGCGTACGGATTCTCTTCGAAATAGACGCGAATCGGTGGAATGTCAGCGGCGGTCGGCATGATGTAGTTCGTCATCTGGTTATTGATCATGCGCCCGTTCTGCCAGACCACGTTTTCGTAAAGCGTATAGCCAATTGCCTGGGCCACTCCGCCTTCGATCTGGCCTGCGGCCAGCACAGAGTTGATGACTTTGCCGACTTCCTGCACGGCTACGAAATCATCCACGTGCGCTTCGAATGTCAGCATGTCGACGCTGACTTCAGCGACATAGACCGCCCACGCAAACGCGCCATACGCATCGCCCTGATATTTCTCATCATCCCAGTGAATGCCCGGAGGTGGTTGGTACTTGCTGGAAAACTTCAGGGCACCAAACTTCTCGATGTAGTTGCCGCAAGCTTTTTGAAATTCCGCCTGCGTGTAGTTTTCTTTCAAAAAGTCGCTGGCGATAAGCGTCTGTTTCAGACCGAGCACGGCTGACTCGACCAGCTTGCCGACGATCATCACAGTGCGCGAAGCGACTGTTGGCCCGCTGTTGGGCACGTTCCTCGTATCCGGTTGAGTGATCTCCACCAGGTCGTAATCGATCCTGAGGGCTTCCGATGCGATTTGCGAAAAGATTGTGTTAGTACCCTGCCCTATCTCCGTGCTGGCCGCCAGAATGCGTACCCGGCCTTCCGCTGTCGCTTCCGCTCCCACCACCGATTGCAGGTAAACTTCGCCGGACCCGGTGAAGCCCGCTCCGTGCATGAACGAGGCGAACCCAATTCCTTTTTTGATTCGCGACGAGGGGTTCCCGCGAGCGAACCGCTCGGATTTGGCGTGATAGTCGCTGACCTCAAACGCGCGATCCAGCAAACCGTCCATGTCAACTTTTTCGTGAATGACCTGGCTGGTCGCAGTCGTCTGACCTTCGCGAATGAAGTTGCGCCGGCGAAACTCTTCCGGAGTTAATGCCAGGGCCTTTGCGACCTTGTCCATCTGGCGCTCGAGGGCAAAGATACTTTGCGGCGCCCCAAATCCTCTAAAAGCCCCGTGCGGCGGTACATTAGTCGC